>CALEPU010000087.1 GCA_937913075.1 uncultured Clostridia bacterium | reverse complement strand
CAATCGTCTGCCGAAATCACTTGCGTTCGAGGACAACTGCTGCACGGAAGCTGCTGTTGCTCATTAATGCAGCAGCCCCTTTTTTGACATATTGACACAAAACGCGACAGCATATATAATTTACCCATCAAGTTACAGGAGGTATCCTTATGGAGCTCAAAGAAGCCATTGCAAAATTCAAGGAATTCAACGCATTGATGCACGCCTACAACCACGCTATGGGCGTCATGTACTATGATATGGAGACTGCCGCGCCGAAGAATGCCGCTCCCGGCATGGGGGAGACTTTGGCTGCGCTTTCCGAGGTGACCTATAAGATGACCGTATCGGAGGAGAACTTTGCCCTGCTCGATTTTTTGTGGGAGCATAAGGACGAGCTTGACGAGATCACCTGCCGCGAGGTCGAGGAGGCGCAGAAGGGCTTGAAACAGCTCCGCTGCATCCCCATGGAGGAGTTCGTGGAGTACAGCCGCATACAGAACGAGGCCTCAGCCGTTTGGCATGAAGCCAAGGTCAACAACGACTATGCCTCCTTTGAGCCGCATCTGAATAAGCTCATTGAGTATAATAAGCGCTTTGCCAAGTACATAGCTCCCGATAAGGATCCCTATGACTACTGGCTCAACGAGTTCGAGGAGGGCTTCACGATGGACGTCCTCGACAACTATTTCGATACCATAAAGCGCGAGCTTGTGCCTCTCATTCACAGCATAGCCGAGTGCGCGCAGCCGGATAATTCATTCCTGCGCAAGCATTATCCCGCGGCGCAGCAGAGGGAGCTTTCGGATTATTTGATGAGCGTTATGGGCATCAACCGCGACGACTGCGCCATAGGCGAGACGGAGCATCCCTTCACCCAGGGCTTCGGCAAGCATGATATGCGCATCACGACCCACTACTATGAGGATGCGCCGGAGTCCAGCATGTACAGCGTTATACATGAGGGAGGCCATGCCACCTATGAGCTTAACATAGCGGACGAGCTTCAGGAGAGCCCCTTGAACGGCGGCGCTTCCTGCGGCATGCACGAGTCGCAGTCACGTCTTTATGAGAATATCATCGGCAGATCGAAGGAGTTTATCGACCTCGTTTTCCCCCGCATGAAGCGCATCTTCCCGGAGCAGCTCGATGGTGTAACGGCGGATGATTTTTATCGTGCCGTAAACCGCGCAGAGCCTTCGCTTATCAGGACCGAGGCGGATGAGCTCACCTACTCGCTGCATGTGCTGATAAGGTATGAGGTCGAAAAAAGCCTCTTTAACGGCACCCTTACCACAAAGGAGCTGCCCGCGGAGTGGAACAGGCTGTATAAGGAGTATCTCGGTGTGGAAGTTCCCGACGATAAGCAGGGCTGCTTGCAGGACAGCCATTGGTCGGGCGGCAGCTTCGGCTATTTCCCCTCGTATTCACTGGGCTCCGCATACGGTGCGCAGATAGTGGCTCACATGCGTAAGGAGCTCGATATCGAAAAGCTCGTCAAAGAGGGTGACCTTAAAACCGTCGTCGCTTGGCTCACCGATCATATCTACAAGTACGGCATGGTCAAAAAGCCCAAGGAGCTCATCCGCATCTGCTGCGGCGAGGAGTTCGACCCCAAGTATTATACCGAGTATTTGAAGACTAAATTTAAAAAGCTTTACGACCTCGATTGACGAAACTATAAAAAGCGCGAGGAGCATCGGCTCCCCGCGCTTTAAATAATCACCCGTTTTACGGCTCCACGCCGTTGAATGCAAGTGTAAAGGTCTTTGCGTCCTTGGAGAGGTAGGCGTCGTAGATGGCGGTGCCGTCCGCATACTCACTCTCGTTGGCGTAGAGTATCAGCATGGATGCGCGCTTGTCGAAGCGCACTGCGGAGGAGACGCCGGCAACATCCGAAACCTTGGTATACTCGGCGTAATGCAGTGAGCCGTCCTCGGTGATGAAGGCGCAGACGCCGTTAAGCGCGGCATAGCTCTTGACCTGACCGGCGACCTTCTTGGCAGCGGAGGAGCCCTTTAAGGCAAACAGCGAATTGGCGGCGGAAACATAATAGATAATGTCTCCGCTCATATCGAAGGAGGCGGCGTCGTTCGCAAGCGTTTTCGTCTTGCTGCCCAAAGCCTTTACCTCGACGAGCTTTTTAAACGGGTCTATATAAATGACCTTGCTCTGATCGGGCGAGGTTTTGTATTGCACCGCGTCCTTTGCGAGCCAGCTTATTTCGCCTGCGGAGTTGATGTAGCCTATATCGTAATAGGTCCTTTCGTCTTCGGTATGCCTTTCGGACCAGAGACCGCCGCGGAAGGAGGTGACGTCGTTGATATAGGTGAAGACCGTGATGGTCGATATGCTGAATACGTCGGTCTTCTCGGTAACGCCGAAGCCCCTGCCCAAGGTGGTGTCCGCCTTGGTGTCAAGGCAGAAAAGGTGGTTTAGCCCGCTTACGTCGTCGTAAGTCACCTCGGAAAGATCGCGCGTGAAGTTGTAGTTGGTGGTCGCAGAGCAATTTTTGCTGATAGCATAGACCTCGTCTCCGCTGCGCACCGTGAAAGCCCTTGTTTCCATATCATAATAGTACATGATGCTCGCGTCGTTTGATACGGCAAAGCATATCATGCTTCGCGAAAGCTCACGGCTCGTATCGCCCTCGAATATGGTGGTCACGTACTGCCCTTCGGCAGCGCCCTCGGGCAATACGGTGCAGAGCATCGTGCTGCTGTCGGGGGAGATGCTGAGCTGTATCAGGCGCTCAACGCCTGTCAGTATCTCCTTAATGCCGCGGTCTTCGAGCGTGTAGCGGTAAACGCTCTGCCCGTCCTGCCAGACGGCGATTCGCCCGTCAAAGGAGATCTCCGCCGTTTCAATGCCGGAGCCGAGCTTATCAACGCCCTTTTCGCTGACGAAATAAAGCGTGCTGTTGACCCATGCAAGGCTCGTTTCGCCGTCGGCGGAGGTGGACATATAAGCCATGCCCTTGACCTCGTCAGGCAGAATATCGCCGTCGATGGCAAAGTGCGAGGTGCGCGCCTCGCGCTCGTAAATCCTCGCCACGTTGCCGGAAAGCCTTGTGCCCTCGTTCTTGGCCATGCCGCCGGTGCAGGCGCAGGCAAACGCCGAAAGCAAAATCAGCGCAGTCAAAAAAACCGATATCCTGTAACGCATTTTTACCTCCGTTAGATCAATCGTTATAGAGCTTCACACCCTTTAGCAGCAGCTCGAAGCTGTGCCCGTCGGCGGAGGAGTAAAGGTCGAAAACCCTGTTGCCCGAGTCGTCGCCGTAAGGCGCGGAATAATAACAGCAGAAGGCGGGCTTCGTCTCGGCGAGATATACCTCCCTGCCGACGACAACGGGATCGTTCTCTCCGTCCGCAAAATACAGCGTGCCGGTACCGTCATAATCGGCAATGCAAAGGCATTTGCCCTCGTCGGTAATCAGGCAGTGCACCGCTTCCGAGAGCAGCTCCTTGGGCTTGCCCAAGTCCTTTATGTAATAGAGCTTCCTGTCGTAGCCGATGCAGTAGATCTCACTGCCGTCACGGGATACGGCAAAGGTATATACGTTGGTGCATACGCTTTTTGAGGTAGAGGGATCGTCCGTATCCATGCGGTAGAGCGTGCTGTCGACAAGGCAGGTAAGCTTGTTGCCGTCGGTCTGAACGGCAAACTGATAAGCGCCTCTTGCGAGCGCGGTTACCTTGCCTGTGCCGCTCACGTACCAAAGGTCGTAAACATTGCGGTCAAGCTCGTCGTCAACGGCGGCCCGGCAGCTGTAAAACACGGCGTCAAACAGCGAGCCGCAGTCGCGCACGTAAGCGGTGCAGTCTTCTCCGCCCTGCGCGCTCGAGCAGGGGCCCGCAGTGGGGAATACCGATTTGCCCTCGGCGATGCGCTTGGCGCTCCTGCCGCCCATGCTGAAATAGGTGACGCCGTTCATATCGAAGGTGACCTCGCTGAGGTCGCGGTTGAACTCGAATACGGTCGAAGCGTCGCTGCCGATGCGCTTCTGCCCCCCGTCTGCGGCATAGTAAACGTCGGCATCGGGAGTAAGGTAGTACCACCAGGCCGCGCCGTCGGCAACGCCGATAATATAGGCGTTGTCCGAAAGCCTGCGGCTCGCGCCGTCCGAATAAGCGTAAGCAGTCAAACTGCCGTCCGCGCTCCGCACGGTGTAGCCAACGGTGCCGCCGTCCGGCGAGAGCACTATGGATTTGACGGAAGCGGCGCCGTCGGGCTTAATATCCTGCACCTGCCCCGTGCGGTGATCGTAGACGTGCACCTCGGTCGCGGTCGTAAAGACTATTATATTGCCGTCGAGCGAAAGCAGAGCCCTGTTCACGCCTGCGGGGTGGATCATAAGCACTCCGTCCTTATCGACACGGTAGAGCCCCGTGCCGACTCTTGTAATGCCGACCGTGCCGTCGCAGGTCAAAAACGCCTCAGGCTCGCCGCCGAGCTTATCCGCAAGCAGCGTGCTGTTGCAGATGAAGCGGGTAGAGGTATCCGCGCCGGTATAGTAATAAGATATGCTGTCGGAGAAGGGGCGCGAGGCCTCCCTCCCTTTGCCGCCGCCGCCCGCACAGCCCGCAGCAAACACCGCGAGAGCGATGACGGACAAGGCGCATGCAAGCAGCCTGAAAGAGCTTTTCATCACTGAGAATTCCTTAAATTTGATTTGCAGAAAGACCTTACAGCGTACCGAATATCCTGTCGCCGGCGTCGCCGAGACCGGGTACTATGTAGCCGTGCTCGTTAAGGCGGTCGTCTATCGCGGCGGTGAATATCTTAACGTCGGGATGCGCCTCCTGCACAGCCTTAATGCCCTCGGGTACGGAAACGAGGCACATCAGACGCACGGACCTGCAGCCTGCCTCCTTTACCTTGCGAATGCCCTCGCAGGCGGAACCGCCGGTCGCGAGCATCGGGTCCACAACTACGATCAGGCGCTCGTCGATGGGATCGGGCAGCTTGCAGTAGTACTCGTGGGGCTCGTGGGTGACCTCATCGCGGTAGAGGCCGATGGTCGAGTCGTGGGTGACCTCGTTTGCGTTTATGTCGCTGGCTATCTCGCCGTAGCCGTATTTCGCCGGCCTCATCGAGTCGGCCGCCATCTTGGCCGCGCGGAGACTCGCCTCCAGCTCAATCCCGAAGAACATCTCGCGGAACGCCTGACGCTCCTCCTCGCCGACCATGCGGGAACCGCGGTCGCAGGGCGAGGTGTGGTTGTGGGTGACGGTCAGAACAACGTCGCCCTCGTCAAAGCCCACCGCCTCGGCGATCTTCTTCTCAAGGTCGGGGACCTCCGGCAGATCCGAAAGCTCGTAGGCCATCAGCATGAGCTTCTTCTCGCCCGCCTCGATCGCGGCGTTGACCGCGTCGACGATCTCGGCGCGCCCTCCATAGGAGATCGC
>CALEPU010000086.1 GCA_937913075.1 uncultured Clostridia bacterium | reverse complement strand
ATATATTTGCAGAGCAAATGCGATATAAGCTCCGCGGGAGCTTGCGATATATCGGGCAAAGCCCGATGCGATATATTTGCAGAGCAAATGCGATATAAGCTCCGCGGGAGCTTGCGATATATCGGGCAAAGCCCGATGCGATATATTTGCAGAGCAAATGCGATATAAGCTCCGCGGGAGCTTGCGATATATCGGCCAAGGCGGACGCGAGGCGGCTCAAACCAACGCCAGCGCTTCCGCGATAAGCGGGAAGTTGGCGCTTTTAATTTCGGCGAGCTGTTCAACGGGCAGGGGATTGGCGCCGCGTCCCGCTTCCACGGTGTAGCCGGGGCGGTCGTATTGCAATATGAACCAATCGCGATAGCCGGCGTTGGCGGACTCATCAGGCACGTTTTCCAATGCATAGCCGCTGACCTCGGCGAGCCTTTCTGCAATATCCTCCGCGCCTGCGGGCTCGATATCCTTGTAACGCCAGAATATTACCTCGCCCTGAGTGTGATAGGCGAGCACCAGATCGAAATCATTGTTTACGGTATGATCGTAAACCGCGCGTGCCTCCGGCGCCGAGAGCGGAGAGGAGCCGACGTAATCGCGCGGCGCGGGTCCGGTAAACCCAAGAGCGAATTTTATCTCGCGCGCGAGCTCCCAGTCGGCGGGAAAATTGAGGTTGATATCGGTTCCCGCGATGTTCGCCTTCCAACCCTCGGGGAAGGGAATCCCGGGGTAATCCTCGGCTATTGCGACGGCGCCTCTATAAGCTGCGGAGCTTATCGGCAGTGCTCCCGTAACAAGATCGACCCCGTCGGGGTTTACAAGCGGCACGGCAAAAAGCCTTGCACGCTCAAAAAGCGCCGAAGCCTCAATGCCGCCGATGCTTCCGCCCGTGATATAAGCCTTTGAATAGCCCTCTATAAAGCTTAATGCGAGCGGCGTGGTTATCCACTCGTTCGCGTGGTAAGCCGCGCTCAAAAACACCCGCCTTTCGCCCGAGCCCATTTCAAGACTTGCAATGGACTTGCCCAGCACGGAGGAGCCAATGCTTCCGGCAGATATAAAGGGATACCTCAGAGCAAGTCCGCGAACCGCGTATTCCGTCAGCTTTGAAGAAAACGGCACACCGCAGGGCACGAGGTCAAAGCCGAGCGGAACCGTGACCTCTGTCCCGACGGGCAGCGCGGTCGGCTCCAAGCCCGGGTTTGCGGCTAAAACCGCCTCGGTGCTCGTGCCGTAACGCCGCGCGAGCTTAAAAAAGGTGTCCCCCGGGCGAAGCACGACCTTTAACGCGCCCAAGAGCCATGGCTCCAAGGAAGCAAAAGTCAATGGCCCCGCAACACCGTCCGGCGCGAGCCCGCGAGCCGTCTGAAACCTGCGCACGGCGTTGAGCGTCCTTGTGCCGAATATGCCGTCAAGCTCGCCCCAGTAATACCGGCCCCGCTTCAATGCAAGCTGCAAAAGCAGTACCTCTGCGCCCGTGCTGCCATAGCGCAAAACCTCCATGTGCTTCCTCCCGATGAATTGGTATTAAAAAGTATTCGGGGGGAAGGGAGAATATGATGAGGAACGGGCGGAGGGAATAACGAAAAATTCGGAATTATTAATGCGTAATGCGTAACCGCTGATGGTACGAGTGCAAGAATGCCGACCTGACAACGGGGCTCGGAGCCGGTTGCCGAAGCCGCCGACCTGACAACGGAGCAGCCGACCTGACAACGGAGCAGCCGACCTGACAACGGGGACGGTTATTCTTGTCAGACGGGTTATTTTTAAAGTGAACGACGGCATTATCCTGACAAAAGAACCGTCCCCTTGTCATGTCGGCGGAGAAAGGGAAATTTGCTTGGTTTCGTTGACAAGGTGACGGTTCCTCTGTCAATTTATTGTGGCGTTCACCAAACAGTCTTTCCCGCTTGACAGAAGTAACCGTCCCCTTGTCAAACCGAGTTGTTTTCAAAAACCTGACAAAAGAACCGTCCCCGTTGTCAAGCAGGGTCGTTTTCAAAGCTCGGCAGCACGCCATCGAACCATTATGATCACTCATCACACATTGCAGAAAACCTGACAAAAGAACCGTCCCCTTGTCAGGTTTTGGAGGTAACATGAAAAACTCAAAGCTTCTCACCGTCATCGTCCTTGCCGTGTGCTTCGCGCTTCTTGCCGTAGGCGTCATATTCGCCAACAACACGGAGCCGAAGGAGGTCAATCCCTACTATCGCATAGAATACGAGCTGGTGCGCGTCACTCAGGTCGTGTTTGACAACTACACCGTGGACGATAACTCCGAGCACGCTCTGCGAGGCTCGCAGACGCTTAACGTCGTCGTGCTGACCGGCAGGTACAAGGGCGATACCTTCACGGTTTCGAACTATTTGGGCCCTCTGCATGAAAAGCTGGCAAAAAAGGGCACCGTGCTCACCGTCACCATAACCTCCGACTCCCGCGAGGACGGCTACCAGATGAGCGTGGTCAATTACGATTTCACCTGGCTTCTCGTCGTTATGCTCGCGCTGTTCTGCGCGGCGGTCATTGCGATAGGCAGACGCAAGGGCGTTTTAAGCCTTTTGGGGCTTGCGGTCACGCTCGTTACTATAATCTTCGTGCTGCTTCCGCTTTGGCTGAAAGGCTTTAAGGCGCTGCCGTTAACGCTTGCCGTCTGCGTTTACGTGGCGGCGGTGTGCTTTACTCTGCTCGGCGGCGTCACCAAAAAGACGCTTTCCGCAATGGCGGGGACTGTGCTCTGCGTGCTTTTTGCCGGCGTCTTCGCATGGGTGTGCGGCAAGATCGCGGGCGTATCCGGCATGACCATGAGCGAGGCGGAATGGCTCTTGGACGAGGCGCAGACTATGGGCATAACCCTTAACGTGCGCGGGCTTTTCGTCGCGGGGATACTCATTTCCTCGCTCGGCGCGGTGATGGACGTAGCAATGAGCATCGCCTCCGCCGTGACGGAGCTTGCCGAGGTCAATCCCTCAATGACGCAAAAGCAGCTCTTCAAATCGGGCATGAACATCGGGCGTGACATGATAGGCACCATGACCAACACGCTCATACTCGCCTTCGTAGGCACCTCGCTGAACCTCATGCTCATAATGTTCGCCGCGGGCATGCAGCCCTATCAGCTCTTCAACAACGACGACACCGTTATGGAGATCATTCGCGGCATTGCCGGCTCCATGGGCCTTGTGCTCGCCGTGCCGTTCACCGCGTATATCGCTTCGAGAAGAAGGAGCAGGGGGAGAGAGTGAGGGCAAATTACACATTCACGGCCTGTCTGCCAGCGCAAGCACGCATTCGGGGGTAAAATTACCTGCGACGAGCACCTTCAGCAGCTCGGCCTTCTTCTCCTCCTCGGTCATATCCCTGCCGCCCGTCAGCTTATCCGAGAGCAGCTTGACCTTGGCGGCATTCTCCTCCTTTCTGCGCCTCTCCTCTTCGAGCGCCTGCTCGTGGACCCGCCTGTCGGCTCTTATGAGGCGCGAAGCCCAAGCATTTTTGACCTCAAAGGCACGCTCATCGGCTGCGCTCTTATAAGGCTTATTATACTGCGCTCCGCCGTTTGCCGCGGCGGGAGCAGCCTCATACTTATCAAAAGCGTTCGGGGCTCCGTAAGCCCCCGAAGCGCTTTTTTTATACTCATTACCGGCGGGATAGGACCCCTCCTCGGAGGGGGTCCGTCCCGCCCGATGGCTATTATAATTAATATTTATATTATTATTTATATGGGTGTCTGAAACGGAACCCCGTTTGGGGTCGTTTTGGCGCCCCTCGGGTTCCGTTTCAGCTACCCCCTCCACAAGACGGTAGAGATTACTGAGCTGAGTTCGACAGCCGTTGCCGGTGTAGCTGTATCTGCTGACCTTTATCAGCAGCCCCTTTTCTTCCAAGCGCTGGAGGGAACGGCGTATGCTCGTTTCGCCCCTGTTGAGCTCTCTCGACATGGTTGACATGGCAGGGAAGCTCTCGCCCTCGGCGTTTGCGCACCAGCTCAGAAAGGCGTAGACCGCCACGTCGGAAGAGTCCAGCCCCTTTCCCCAAACGTCGGCATTGACGTAAAATTTAGTTCGTTTCATTTAAGCCTTCACCTCCTGCTTCATTCTGCCAATTCCTTCGGCAGCCCCTCGAATATAACGCGCACTATACCGGGCTCGTCCTGCACCGGCTCGGGCTGCTTGCCCGATATGTCAAAGGTCAGCTTGACGGCTGAGAGCCTGTCGGCGGGCTTCACGTCGGCGTCGGTCATTATCTCTTCAAGGCAGTCGAGCGCCTCAAACGAGAGCTTGCCGAGCCTTTTTGCGATCCGCTCGCCGGTCGACGCACGCGCACGACTTCGGGGCTTTACCTGCTCTATCGCCGCAAAGGGCGGCGCTTCGTTTACCGTTTCGATAGTATCATCTCCTTTCGTATAACTAAATTATAGCACAAATGTTCGACAATGTCAATGCCCTGTACGGATCAAGCATTGCGTATTACCCAAAACCTGACAAAAGAACCGTCCCCTTGTCATATAAATTCGCGCTGTCATCGTTGCTGCGTCTGTTGGCGTGTTTTCGGTACCGAAATTTGGGAGTTGTCACAGGGATGCAAATGAAGAAAATAAAACATATGTTCTGAAAAGGCATTGACAATAGAACGAATGTTCTGTTATAATATAAATATAGCACGAAAAAAACGTGCCGACATCAACACTGTTCCATTCACGAGGGGCAGAGGAAATGGGTATGAGTTTTTCGTATTCATTTCCTTCCTCCCTCCCGTCGGGGAAGCGCCGCCCGCAAGTTTTCCTGCGGGCGACCCCTGCCCGGCGGCGCGGCGCTGTGCGACGATGCGATATATCTGCCCTGCGGATGCGGAAAACCTGACAACGGAGCAGCCGACCTGACAACGGAGCAGCCGACCTGACAACGGGGA
>CALEPU010000085.1 GCA_937913075.1 uncultured Clostridia bacterium | reverse complement strand
CGGTAGGGGAAGGTTGTATGCTTGCGTGCAAAAAGGGTTTGTCAGCGGTCTGAGGCTCCCGCGCAGGCGGGAGCCTCTTTGCTGTCATGCTGTTGAGTTCAGATCGGATCACAATTCGGTTACGGCGCCGTTAGCTGAGATCTTGTAAGTATACGTTTGTAAAGGCAAGCCATTGTAATTCAGAGTTACGTATCCCATATCGCCGCTGATAACGGTTGAATATGAGAAGCTTGCATTTGCGCCCTTGAGCTTAGCTGTGACGCTCGTGATGGCCGCATAATTATCCGCCCGGGAATAGTCGCCGGTGACCTTTACGGTTACGGTTGCCAAGTAAGCGCCGTCGGAATTGTAATAGTCATGGGTAACGCTCCTCGTCTTCGTATTCTCGGAAGGAGCTTCGGAATGATCATCCACAACGTGATCATACACTTCCTTAACTACCTTGCAATGCTCGGTATCCAAATAAACTGCGGAGCGCGTCCCCATCCCATGCTCATAGGAGCCGCCGTTCTCTAAAAACTCGACGTCGAGATATATGGGATCGCCAATGACGGTTTCCGTCTCGCAGTAATCATCGGCAATACCGACAGGCACCACCGCCAGCGAAAGCAGCAGGCACAGCATAATGCAGACCGTTTTTTTCATACCTTTCACCTCCTTTCTTACAGGGCTTAAAGCCTATATACAAGGCTCCGATTTTATTATATCATATGCGCGTGTCCAGTCAAGTATTATTTGGAGTTTGTTTTTTTTTTTTTTTAATCTTATCAATATTGAGTCACGGTTCGCGCAGAGGAGCGGCATTAATAAAAAGCGCCCCACGCATGCTCGCGTGAGGCGCCTTTATTCAGGCGGAGACCGCCTTTTTGCTTATCAGCCGACCTTCTTGAAGAGGACGATGGTGCTGCCGCCGCTCGTGGGAGCGCCGAAGAAGCCGTAATCCTCAGCGGAGCCGGAGATGAACTTCATGTACTTAGTAACGCTGGAGGATACGTAGTAGCTGAGCATGTTGTTGGAATACTTCCAGTTGGTAGCATAGCTCGTGCCGGAAGCGGGATAGCAATCGGCATAGGAGCTTGACTTATAGACCCTGAGGTAGTAGCTGCTGTTGTAGCCGGACTGGATCTTGTAGTAGGAGCCGTTGGAAACGAACTTCCATTCTACGTGGTCGAGGGTCGCGCCGGTCATCGTGGCGGTATCTACGCCGACGACGTTATTGCCGTCCATGACAGCCCTTACAGCGTAGCCGTAGTAGTTGGAGCTGGAGCTGTAATAGTAGTGGTTGCTGGTATCGGGGCAATAGTTCATCAGCAGGTAGGTGTTGGTACCGTCGGAGTAGCCGATAAGGTACTCGACGCCGGTGGTGATGCTCGTCGCGGGAGCATAGTAGGTGCCCGTGGAGGGAGCCGCAGTGGGCTCGGCAGTGGGAGCGGCAGTGGGATCGGGCTCGGTCGAAGTGCCCTCTACCTTCTTATAGAGCGTGATGGTGCTGTAAGTGGTAGCGGAGGTGGGAGCGCCGAAGAAGTTACTGTAGCTGCCCGCGGTGGGGATATAGGTAGCATACTTGGTCACGGAGGAGCTCACGTAGTAGGAGAGCCTCTGGGTGGAAGCATTCCAGCTCCAGTTGGTGGCATAGCTCGTGCCGCTGGCAGGATAGAGATCGGAATACCTGCTGGAGGAGTAGACCCTGAGGTAATAGCTGCTGTTGTAGCCCGACTGGATCTTGTAGTAGCTGCCGTTTGCAACGAATTTCCAAGTTACGTTATCGAGGGTAGCGGAGGCGTAGGCGGAGTTATCAACGCCGATTACGTTGCTGCCGCTCATGGTAGCCTTGATGCCGTAGCCGTAGTAGTTGGAGCTGGAGCTGTAATAGTAGTTGTTGCTGATCTTGTTGGGGTTGTAGTTCATCAGCAGGTAGGTGTTGGTGCCGTCGGTGTAACCGATCAGGTACTCAACGCCCGTCTCGATGGAGGTGGTGGGCATATAG
>CALEPU010000084.1 GCA_937913075.1 uncultured Clostridia bacterium | reverse complement strand
AAGTGCTACGGCGGCGACATCACGCGCAAGAAGAAGCTGCTGGAGAAGCAAAAAGAGGGCAAAAAGAAAATGCGCTCCCTCGGCACGGTTCAGGTGCCGACGGAGGCGTTTCTGGCGGTGCTTAAATTGGATGAGTAAACGGGAAAAGCAGCCTCACGGCTGCTTTTTGCGCTCAATCCAGATACCCTTGTCTGGCCTTTACTCCGTAATGCGCTTCGAGCTGACGGAGCCCATCGTCGGTTATGGTGTTGAGCACGGGCAGATGTGCGATCTTCATATAGACCTCTGCCGCCTTCTCGGCGGTCTCAATGAGGCCGTAAGCCTCGTCGAGACTGCGTCCCGCGCCGTATATGCCGTGCTGCGCCCATACGACGATGCGCGCAGTCCTCATCTTCTCGGCAGTGGCTGCGCCTATTTCCTCGGTGCCGCAGAGCATCCAAGGCAGTACGTTTATCCCATCGGGGAAGACGACGATACATTCCGAGCACATTCGCCAAAGCGTTCTCGTAAACTCGCGCTCATCGAGCGGATGCACGAAGGTCATGGCAAGCATATTCGTCGGGTGGCAGTGCATTATAACTCGATGCCGAGGGTCGACGCGAAGCCTTGCACAGTGGCTCATAAGATGGGCGGGCAGCTCGCTCGTGGGACCGCCGCCGTCGGAAAGTCCCCACAAAAGCTCGGCGGTATCGCCGCTGTCGCCAATACGGAATATCCCCAGACAGTTCTCGGGCTCATACTGTACGTTTTTAAAATACTTTCCCGTGCCGGTAACGATAAGATACCGCCCGGCGAGCTCGGGCGCCTCAAAGCCCGTCGGTATTATGCGGAGCACGGCATTTATATCGAGGTACTCCGCAAGCTCGCTTTCGTCCAAAAGCATTGAGATATTTCCGCCGTTCCTCTCGTCCCAGCCGTGGGCATACATATCCGTGCAGGCACGCTGCATCGCATTGATAAACGGCGCATCAAGCATCGCTTTCATACAGCCTCCGAAATTTTTTCTCTTAAAAAAGCTTGCCCCGCAGGAGCTCTGCGGGACAATGCTTCAAATCGTCTTGTTGTATCAGCCGCCTATCGCAAACAGATATATTGCCGAGATATCGGCAAAGTCGACAGCCCCATTTTGATCAAAGTCGGCGTTGAACTGACCCTGCTCGCTCAACTGCACGTTACCGCTTATAAGGAAGAGGTAAATGAGCGATACGTCGGCAAAGCTGACCTCGCCGCTGCAGTCCGCGTCGCCGAGCAGCGCGTAAACGGCGGTGACGTCAAGGTCGCTCGTTACGCAGTCGAAATCAACGTTCCAGCCTTTGAAAACCCTGCCGGTATGCACGGGAGCCTCTGGAGCGACGGCTGCGCAGCCCTCCTCGACCTGCTGAGCGGAAAGGAGCGTGCCGTCGTAATCGTAGAAGCTTACGGTGTAATATGTGGGCTCGACCACGGTGCTGCCGACCACTTCAAAAGCGGGCCAGTTGTTATAATCGGGGTCGGTTCCGCCCGCAAAGTTGCCGTTTTCAAAGCTGCCTATGGTGACCGTAAGCTCGTCGCCGAGCTCGGAAACATACTGCTCCTTGGTGTAAACAACGTCTCCCGCTATATAGCGATTGCAGCCGATGTGTATACGCTCTATGCCGTTTTTGATGACGAGCCTGTTGCAGTAAAGTATCTTTGCGTAATCGGCGGTGCTTACAGGGATGGATAATACGTTGATATTGCAGCCCTTGTCGAAGATTATGGTCTTATATGCGTTGAAGCTGCCGGAGCCTGCCGAGATGTTTATGTCGCTTTCGGTAACGTGGATATTGCCGTAGGTGGTGTAAATGCCCTTGGCATACGACCAGTTGTTGCCCGTGATGCTCTCGATATTGATGGTGCAGCCCGCTATCTCGAGCGTTGCGGCATTTTCCTCGGTGAGCGCCTCGCCGACGAGCGTATAGCCGCGCATCCAAACGCCGTAGCCGCCCTCATGGGTGTTCAGCGTCATGTTGTAAAGCCTGAGTCCCTCGTTGCCGTAAAGCGCGGCCTTGAGGTAGTAGGCGGTGTAAATGGTGCGCTCCATGCCGTAGTAATTAACGGTCACGTTTTCTACGGTCAGTATCTCGTTGCGCGCGGACTCGCCGCCCGTAGGCACCGTTATGCCGCAGCCGTGGTACTGATCCGCGTAAAGGTTCAGAGTACCCCTGCCCGTTACGTTGAGGTAGCCGTCATAGCTTCCGCTGATAACGTCGTGATCCTCACCCAGAACGGCGTTGTCGATGTAGCATTCTCCGTTGACCTCGATCGTGCTGTCCGCAGGCAGGAGAATGGGCGCGCTGTGTGCGTCAGCGCTGCCGTAGCTGTCAAGCACGAGCAGGGGATTGCCGCTGGCGCCCGTGGGGTCATAGGACCAGCCCTCGCGCGCGGAGGAGGTAGCGGCTGTCACGCCGGTCAGATCGAGCAGCGCAGTGCGCTGAGCCGCGGAATAATCAGTCAAAGCCGTTACCGGTATGCAGAGCATAAGCATCAGCATAGCCGTAAATACTGCCAAAAAGCGTTTCATGTATGAGCCTCCCTTTTTTCACATGGTTAAATTATAACCCAATCGCCGCGATAGTCAAGCCGATTTGCATAAGATTTGTATAAAAAGGGTTTGCAAGAGCGATAAAAAGACGCCGCGGGCATGAGCCCGAGGCGCCGTTGGTACCGATGCTTTATCGGAAGGGTGTCGGTAATTTACCGCTTACTCCACGTTGTTTACTATGCTTACGAACAGCACCGCTCCGGTCTCGACGTTATAGATGACCATTGCATAGGGACGGTTGCATTCAAGCGTGAACTCGTCGGGAAGGGGAAGCCCCTTGTAGGAGATCACGGCTGTCGCCGCGGCTGCAAGCGTGCCGTACTCGTCGACGGAAAGCTTAGCGCCCTGCAATATCTTCGAAACGGGGGTATCGACGTCGCCGGCAAGCAGCCCGGTGTAATTGCCCTTGACTGCCTTTTCGATGCCGAGAGCGTCAAGCATCTGCATTACGTCAAGCTCGGTATCGAGCTCTACCTTGGGCATCATAACAGTGCCCTGTTTTGCTTCGCACTCGTTCCAGCGTCCCATCAGCGCGCATACTGCCTCGTAAGGGGTATAGCCCTCGGAGGGAAGCAGCACCGCCATGCGGTACTCATCGCCGGAGTAGGGAATGACTGCGATCTCGCCCTCGTCAAAGCTGCCGTAGGCAAGCTCGTCGCTGCGGCGTATCATGGACACGCTCTGTGTGCCCTCGGTACCGTAGAATTCTTTGAGCTCGCGGAAGGCGGTAAACTCTTTATCCCATTCCAGCTTTAAGGAGAGAGTGTTCAAAAGCACCATGACGGTCTCGGTAGTGATATCGTCATCGGAAAGCAGCGAGTCGATGAGCCCCTCGGTATGCTCGGCGATCCAATCGTTTATCTGCGCCGCGGCAGCCTTCGCGTCCATAAAGTCGAGCACGCCTATCGCGGTATTGTAGTATTCGCCTGCGGTCTCGGCAAAATCCTCGCTGATGCGGTAATCCTTGCTGATTATCACCGCGTTGTTTACGCTCACGCCCTTGGCGGAGCCGAATATCTTCAAAAGCTTTGCCGTGCTGGTATTGACGTCCTCACGGCTCATGCCTCCGCTTACGACCTCGGTCATGAGCCTTGCGGTCTCGTCATCGCCGCCGTTTGCCAATATCTGCAAGGCGAGCTGGAGCGAAAGGGGAGAGCATACGCCGCTCCAATCCTTGCCGTAGGCGCTTTCAAGCGCACGGGTCATGGTCACGGCAAAGGCGTTGTTGCCGGAGGTATAGCGCTCGTCATAGCGGTAGTCCGCCTCCTGCTCGAATGAAGCGTAGACGGCGATGGGCTTTACCTCGCCCGTGGCGTTAAGGTAGGCGCGTCCCTCATCCGCTGCGGCGGAGGGGTCGTCGGTCACAGCGGGAGCCTGTGTATCCTCGCTGCCGGATTGCGGGACTTTTGCAGTGCAGCCGAAGAGCATCATAGTCATCAAAGCTGCCATGATAACGGATATGATACGTTTAAAAGTCATTGTTCGATACCTCCTCGATATCATTGTGGTTCAATTCTACTAATATAACGATTCAAATGCAAGACGGGTTCCCATTTTTTTAAAAATAGTTTATAATATTGCTCAGCAGGAGAGAACCGGAATGAACAGCGTTATCGAAGACAAGCTCAAATTACTGCCCGACAGCCCCGGCGTGTACCGCATGTATAACGCCCTTGGGGAAATAATATACGTCGGCAAGGCGGTCAGCCTCAAAAACCGTGTCCGTCAGTATTTTCAGAATACCGCTAAGCCGCCCAAGGTAGCCGCAATGGTGCAAAACATTGCCGACTTTGAGTTTACCATGACGGCGACCGAGGCGGAGGCGCTCACGCTTGAGTGCAATATGATAAAGCAGCACCGCCCGAGGTACAACGTATTATTAAAGGATGATAAGAGCTTTCCATACGTCCGGATAGATTATTCCAAGGATTTCCCGAGAGCGGAGATAGTAAGAAAGGTCAGGAAGGACGGCGCAAGATATTTCGGTCCTTACCTCTCAGCGCTTGCTTTAAGAGAGGCCATAACGGCGATACGCGATTATTTCCCCGTAAGGCATTGCAAAAAGGATATAGCCAAGGCAATAGCGCGGCGCGAGCGTCCATGCCTCATGTATCATCTCGGCAAATGCTGTGCGCCCTGCTCCGGCAGCGTCACAAGGGAGCAGTATCACGCCTATCTTGATGAGATCTCCGCCATGCTCAACGGACACTGCAAGCCGCTTACCGACGCTCTGCGCGAGAGGATGGAGGAGGCTTCGCTCAATATGGAGTTCGAGCGTGCCGCCGTGCTGCGCGACAGGATAAGAGCCATCGAGAGCCTTGCTCAAAAGCAGCGCGCCGCAACGACTATGGTAAACAGCTTCGACGTTTTTGCCGTTGCGAGGGATGATATCAACACAGTGGTCTATGCCATGATGATGCGCGAGGGCAAGGTCGTTATGGCGGACAGCTATTTCGTTTCCGCCGACGACGAGCCGGAGAGCGAGATATTGGAGTCATTCATCACCCAATTCTATGCCGACAGCGGCTATATCCCGCCGGAGATAGTGGTGAGAGCCGCCCCCGAAAACGCCGCCGCCGTAACCGACTGGCTGCGCGAAAAAGGCGGTCATGCCGTAAAGATCACAGTTCCCCAAAGGGGAGAGAAGAAGCAGCTTGCCGACCTCGCCGCAATGAACGGGACAGAGAGCTTAAAGCGCAGGCAGGAGCTCACCCACAGGGAGTGGGAGCGGGGCGAGGGAGCGCTTGTCGAGCTTTCGCGTGTAATAGGTCTCGAGGTGCTGCCGCACAGGATGGAGTGCTTCGACAACTCGCATTTTCAGGGGCGCGATACTGTGGGCTCGATGGTCGTATTCATCGAAGGCAAGGCGGAAAAGCAGCAGTACCGTCGTTTCCGCACTAAGACACGGGTCGAGGGCGATGATTACGAGGCAATGAGGGAACACCTTACAAGGCGCTTCACAAGGGCGGCTGAGGGCGATGAAAAATTCTCCGAGCTGCCCGACCTTTTGATAATGGACGGCGGCAGGGGTCAGCTCAATGTTGCGCTGGAGGTGCTTGCGGATTTCGGCTTGCAGCACATTCCCGCAATAGGCCTTGCGGAAAGGAATGAGGAGATCATACTGCCGGACGTCGAGGAGAGTGTGATATTGCCCAAGAGCAGTCCCGCTCTGCATCTGCTGCAAAGGATCAGGGATGAGGCGCACCGCTTTGCCATAACCTACCACAGGAGCATGAGGGCGAAGACCACTCTCTTCTCGGTACTGCAAAATATACAGGGCGTTGGTGAAAAGCGCAGACGCGCGCTCTTCGACAGCTTTCTCACCATGGATGCGATAAGGTCAGCCTCGGTAGAGGAGCTTGCGGCTGCGCCGGGCATGAATTTGCCCGCAGCAAAAGCCGTGTATGCCTATTTCCATAACGAAGAAACCAAAGAAACCAAAGCAAACGATGAGGAGCCTTAAAATGAGTGAACCCAAATACAAGCTGCTCGCAATAGATATCGACGA
>CALEPU010000083.1 GCA_937913075.1 uncultured Clostridia bacterium | reverse complement strand
TATCATCAAAAAATAAAGAGCGGCTCACGCCAAATTATGTTGGCATAATTTGCCGTTTGAATTTTCGTTAAAATGTGATAAAATCAGTAAAAATCCGCATTCGGGAGGAATTATGAAAAGGCTCGATATAAGAAAAGCGCTTGCTGTTTTGACCGCGGTTTTAATGCTTACGGTATGCCTGACTCCCGGGCGGGCGCTGACTTTGCCGTATACACCGTCAAGCTATTATGCCTCATCTCAGTATTATACCGCGCTTACCTCTGTTACGCTTACGGGCAACCAGCGGGCGGACATAGTAGCGGTTGCGCTCTCACAGCTTGGATATCACGAGGGCAATTCGATATACGACCTTGGCGGAGGCAATCAGAGCGGCTATTGCAACTTCACGGAATACTGTTATTGGTACGGTCTGCACGTTATGGGTAATTCCTCGGGATATTACGGAGCATGGTGTGCAATGTTTATTGCGTGGTGCGCTGAGATGGCAAGGATCCCCGCAAGCATTATAACAAGGGCTTGCTATGCACATGCTGGCGATAGCAGTCCATATTACTTCAACGGTCTGACCTTTTACAACAGGGGCAGCTATACCCCGCTGCCCGGGGATCTTATTTTCTATGATTGGCCGGACGTATCCGGCACATGGAATCACGTCGGCATAGTGCATTACGTCGAGGGCGAAAACGTGCACACCATAGAGGGCAACACCGGCGAAGAGGCCGTTGTCCTGCGAACGATAAGCATGAGCAACAGCACCATCATAGGCTACGGAGTGCCTGCTTACACCGGCTCCTCGGAAATGCCTTCGCCGGAGCCGACGACGCCTGCCGAAGATCCCGATCCCTCCGATCCTTCAAGCTATCCCGTGCCGACGCGCACGCTGAGGCAAGGTTGTACGGGCTCGGACGTCTGCTGGCTTCAAGCTGCGCTTACAAGGCTCGGATATCCTTTGGATATAGACGGTGTTTACGGCACGCTGACCTATAACGCAGTAGTGAGCTTCCAGCGTGACAACGGGCTTTCTGTCGACGGAATCTGCGGTCCTATAACAAGGCAGGCTATTATAAACGGACTTGCCGCACTCGGCAGCTCAACACCTGAGCCGACAGCTTCTCCAACGCCTACTCCTATACCTACACCTACGCCCGCTCCCACTGCCGAGCCAACTGTCTCCCCCGCGCCTGCGCCAATTACGGGCGATGCGGACGGGAACGGCTTCGTTGACGCGAACGACGCTCTTGCGGTGATGCGGTATGCTCTCGGACTTATAGACGCTATCGACTTCACGGCAGCCGACGTCGACGGCAGCGGGAGCGTTGACGCCAACGATGCGCTTATCATAATGAGGGCAGTGCTCGGACTTGCGGCGCTTGCTTGAATTCAGAGCGTAAAAGCTATCCGTTCACTGCGCTTATGATTAAGGAGGTAACTCGAATAAGCTTATTGAGTAAAGGAAAATACAAAAATAAAGGGGCTGCTGCATTAAGCATGTATTTGATACAAGGCTCATAGAAACAAGCATGGCGCATTTTTGAACGAGCCATGCTTGTTTTTTCTAA
>CALEPU010000082.1 GCA_937913075.1 uncultured Clostridia bacterium | reverse complement strand
CCGCCCGGTCGAAATAAGACCGGGCGGCGTTTGCTGTTTTCATCAGCCTCGCAGAGTTCGCCGCCGCAGCGGCGAATACAACGGAAATCATTTTCGACGGCGGCGTGTACGTCGGAGGCGGAACGATCGCTGTCTCGCGATCGGTTCCTTAATTTTTGAACGACCGTGAGGCTTGTTATCAAGCCGAACAGTTCAAAAATGAAAACTCGAAAAAGTCCGGAAGGACTTTTTTGAAAGCGGCAGCGCTTATTCTGTCAATTCTCCCGCGAAATTCCTGTCCATAATGGAGCGGACGCTCTCGATATCGTGCGCACGCCCCAGCGCCCACATGAGCTTTGTTATGGTGGTCTCGGTCGTCATATCGTGCGCGGAGAGCACGCCCAATTCTTTAAGGGGACGGCTGACCTCGTAAACGTCGGCGGAGCTCTGCTCGTAGAGGCACTGGCTCGTCAATACGACGGGTATGCCGCTCTCCATAAGGTGGCGTATGCTCTCGGTATGGTCTCGCCTGAAGCTGTGAACGCCTCCCAAGCCAAAGCCCTCTATAACAACGCCCTTCATGCCGCAGCCCTCCAAGCAGTCCAAAAGCTTGGGGCTCATGCCCGGAATCACCTTGACTAACGCGACGTGGTTGTCCATCTTGGTGGAAAAGCTGAACCCGACGGGCGCGGTATACTCGTGCAGCCGCACGAAATGCCCGTTGTTGACGGCGGCGATATAGGGATGATTTATCGACTCGAAGGCGTTGAGGCTCGTAGTCCTCGTCTTGACGGCGCGGCAGCCGAGCATTACGGAACCGCCGAAGCAGATATAGACGCCCGCCGTCAGCTCTGAGGCGGCGATCACCGCGTCGCAGAGATTCTTCCGCCCGTCGGAATTGGGGTAAACCGCGGGGTACTGCGCGCCGGTCAGCACCACGGGCACCGGCACGCCCATAAGCATAAAGGTCAGCATCGAGGCGGTGTAAGCCATCGTGTCCGTACCGTGGGTGAGCACTATGCCGTCGCAGGCGCCTATCTTGGCTCTGACTGACTCGGCTATGATGCACCACTCCTCCGGCTGTATGTTGGAGGAATCCATGCTGAAAAGATCCGTGCAGCTTATGTCAAAGCCGAGCTTGTCCGCACCGGCGAGCTCGGTAAGCTCGCGGCAGGAAAGCTCCGGCGCAAGCCCGCGCTCAGTCGGCACACAGGCGATAGTCCCGCCGGTCGATATTATACAAATCCGCTTCATAGCGCACCTCGTTGGAGTTTATACTAATACTAACTTAAATCTAAACTGTTGACGCCGGATATATTATAATGCTTTTTGGGAATTAATACAAGAGAGGAATGTGGGAAAAACGCTTGGCGGCGCTGTTGAAATATGCAAAGATGTGTGGTATGCTTAATATATCAAAAGCAGGAGGCGTAAAATGTTTAAAAAGCGTCCCATAGCGCTGCTCTACGCTGCGCCGAGCATCAATATAAAAAGAGACGATGAGCATGACGAGCCCGAAAATCCAGCCGCGCAGGACGAGCCCGCGGCTCCTGCCGGAGAGAACGATAAGCCCTCCTACCCCGCCAATTATGCCGTCGTTAATAACGGCATCCGCGGCAAACGCGGCGCGGCAAGACCGCAGGAGAATATAAGCGCCGTGTACGCCGGTCCGCCAATTGCCGGCAAGGGCTTCCGCGAGGCGGAGATACTCGAGGTCTATGCCGCGCCGGAGTTCTTCGAGCGGAAGACGGCGGAAAGGCTCTGTACCGAGTGCGGCACAGCCGTCGGCAAGGCGGACAACTTCTGCTTCAACTGCGGCGCGAAGCTGCCGGAGTATAAAAGAGACGCTCCGAAGGATATTTGAATATGAAATTCGCTCTCGATACCTGCGTGTGGGAGCTGACGCTCGCCTGCTGCTTCAACTGCGCATACTGCGGCTCGCGCGCGGGCAAGCCGCGTGAAAGCGAGCTTACGACGGATGAGTGCCTTTCGGTTGCACGTCAGCTTCACGATCTCGGCTGCCGCCGTGTTTCGCTTATCGGCGGCGAGGTTTTTCTTCGCCCCGATTGGGATATTATCGCAGACGAGCTCACGGGCAGCGGCGTCGCATGTGCGATAATAACCAACGGCTTCACTTTTTCGGAGGAGCTGATATCAAGGCTCAAAAACGCCCGCATAGAGTCAGTCGCGGTATCAATAGACGGTCCCAAGCGTCTGCACGATAAATACCGCCGCGAAGGCAGCTATTTGCGAGCGGTTACGGCGCTCGGGATACTGCATCAAAACGGCGTTCCCACGAGCGTAATAACAACGCTCAACAGCGAAAACGCTCCATTTATTGAGGAGCTTTACGCCGAGCTCGAGGGCAGCGGCATAAGCGCCTGGCAGATACAGGCATGCTCGCCCATGGGCAACGCAAGCAGCGGCTTCGACTTCCGCTTTGACGTGAGGCGCGTTATGGATTTCGTTGCGCGCACCGGTAAAAACGCTCCCTTCATAATGGGCGTTGCCGACAATATAGGCTATTATACGGAGGATGAGGGCTGCCTCCGCGGGAGCTGTGACTCCGCCTTTACGGGCTGCCGTGCAGGGCTCACCGCCATTGGAATAGACAGCGTAGGCAACGTGCGCGGCTGCGAGTCGATGTACGACGAGAGGTTTATCGAGGGTAATCTCCGCAAGACGTCGCTCCGCGAGATATGGGAGAACCCCGAAGCCTTTGCGTATAACCGCAAATTCAAGCCCGATATGTTGACAGGCGCCTGCGCCTCGTGCCCAATGGGACCCGTGTGCGCCGGAGGCTGCCGCTCCTATAACAGCTTCGTCCACGGCAAACCTTATGAGGCGCCTTTTTGCGCAAGGAACGTATGATAAAAATACCGCCCTTCCCGCATGGGGAGGCGGTATTTTTATGCCTGCACTCCTGTGCTCGCATTAATCATCTCCGTCGTCCGAGCCGCCGTAAAGCCCGACGATTTCGAAATCGTGCAATCTGCGCTGTATGGTAGTCCTTTCGGCGTAGTTGGGCAGCTTGCTTTCCAATACGGAAAGCACCGTATTCAGTGCGTCATTGACGTCGCTCGCTTCCGCATTGCCGATAATGCGTATGCTGTAAAGCACGCCGTCCTGCATGAAATAAACCGTCGCAGCGGGGATAAAAGGGACGCTTATGTTAAGCTCGAAGGATTTTCCTGCTGCGCCGGCTGCGTTCGCATAAGCCACAGGACCCTCGAGCAATATGACGATCGAGTCGCCTATGCCGTTATCGATAACGAGCTCCTGCACGTTTTCTCCGGCAAAAACACGGAGATCGCAGCCCTTGGCGGCTGAATAGACGACCCTTGCGCCGTTTGCACTGTACCGGTAGCCTGCCGTGAGCATCGCATTTTCAACGCCTTCCGCAGTGCCTTGGAAGTTCACCGCGCAGTGCTGCAAGTCCCCCTGCCATGGGGACACGATGTCCGTACCGACGGAGTTCATTATATCGAAGCGGCCGTCATCCTCGAGCAGCATCAAAAGCTCGCCGCCCATGAAGCGAAGCGCTTCCTCGGTTGAGGCAAATTCGCAGGTGACGTCTCCGGGGAGCCTGCTCGAATAAAGATGCTCCTCTATGCTCATCGCCTCCCAGCTTGCCCAATCCTCACGCAGGGCAAGCTCCATCTCGGGAGAAAACTCGGTGTTGTTGACGCCGTCTGCCCAAATCGTAACGTTGTTCACGCGCACCTCTTTTATGTTCTGCTCGGCGGTCAGGCTCGTTTCGAAGCTGTCCTTGAATAAGGGGCTCGCAAGCACCGTCCTCGTCAGTACGCTGACCACGCCGTTGTTCTCATCAATATAAACCTTTGAAAAATTCCTGCCGTCCGCTGTCAGAGTGCACTTTACGGCAAGCTCGCGTCCGTCTATTGAGAGGTCGCAGCGGACGCTGTCGTTATTGACCCTGCTGCCGATTATAAAAAACCTTAAAAACAGGCCTGTTGCGACTGCGAGCACTGCTAAAAGCGCGCCGCAAAGTATGCGCCTGTTGCGCCTTTTGTTCTTGCGGAGAAAGTCTATCTCGGCGCCGTCGGCCTGCGGCGCAGGCCCCTCCACGG
>CALEPU010000081.1 GCA_937913075.1 uncultured Clostridia bacterium | reverse complement strand
GTCGCGGTTGGATACCACGAAGGTAGCGCCTGCATAATAGCCGGGTTTGTATCGCTCCGTAACGAAGATATACGAGAGCATGGCCGTGATAAGACAGCCTATAACGATGACCCACCAGTTGCGGAGCACGTCGTAGATAACGACCTCGATATCAATGCGTGACTCCTTGGTTCTCGAATTTTTAGTCTTGTTGGCGGCGGTAAAATCAGCCATCGGTCTCAGCCCCCTTAACGACTGCTATCAGCACGGCAGAGCCTATATAATCGCCGTTTTCGCAGGTGTAGAGCACGCGGTACGTGCCCGGCACGTTTGCGTCGAAGCCTCCGACGTCAACGGTAAGCTTGCCAATGCGCTCTTCAAACTCGGCGGGCTCATACTTTTGACCGGCGACGCCTATCGTCTCGACCAGACTCAAAAAATCCATATACATATTGGGCTCGACGTAAACGAGGTATTTGCTCAGCGTTATCGCGGGTATCATTCGCTGCTCGGTATAGGTGCGGTCATACACCACGACCTCAGCCGTGAGCCTTGATACGTCGCCCATGCTGTTGGTAACGGTGAATTCGACGTTGTGCGCGCCAAGGGTATTGATCTCATCGTCGGGGTTGAGCAGCGTCATCTTTACCCTGTTCGAGATATCTCCGTCGATGCAGTCAAACGCCTTTACGCAGGAGAGCGGAGTAAAGCTTGTGGAATAGCTGAATTCCAGCGGAGCGGTAATCTCGAACACGGGCGGTGTATAATCGGTAAAATAGAGATGGCGCGTCGCCTTCGCTACTCTGTTGCCGCTGTCAAACGCGGCGTAGGTTATTAAGCAGTGCCCCTGCTCGACAAACTGCGAAATGCTCTCTACCACTATACCCGAGGTCACGTCGCCGTCCTCCCTGTCGGAGGCGGTAACGTCATGCAGAAGCAGCTCGGTATTGTCAAGCGCGGCAACGCTGATGCGCAGAGGGTACGTCGGACACTCGATAACGGGGCGCGTGTTGCTGCCGTTTATTTGCTCATCCCAGCGGTATATAAGGAAGATCACCGTGACCACGGCGAGCACGGTGCAGAACGCTGTCAAAACTCTCTTTCTGGTGCTTTTCATCCTTCCACCTTGATTTCGGGGCAGCGGGCATTGATGTGCAAGCTGTCCCTCGGCTTTTCAGTCGTTTATTGTAACATATATTGTGCGGCTTGTCCATACTTGCGGGAGTATGCAAATACCGCCGTTGCTTACATTTTTTTGCAGGCTGCGTTAGCTGCGCTCCGCGTTCACTCCTGCGGCACGAGCTCGATACAGACTATCTCGCAGGGATCGAACAGGCGGAAAAGCACCGCCTCGTGACCCAGCCCCGCGCCGATTATCATATCGGCGTTGCCCATGTCCTTTTTGCCCCAATCGAGCTGAGGGAAAAAGCCCTGCTGGGGCAGGTATATGCTGCCGATAACCGGCAGGCGCCAAAGCCCGCCATGAGTGTGTCCGCAGAGGACGAGATCGATATCCCAATCCTCATAATAATTCGCCTCGGACTCGAGGTAGTAGGCGGTAGGTCTGTGACAGAGCAGCACAGTGTAATTTTCCGTATCGCAAAGTTCTTTAAAGAACCGGTACTTATGAGAGCTTCGGTACGCCTCCTGCGTCTGCCCGTAGTTAAAGCAATAGTCGTAAACGCCGCCCACCCTGACGGTTTGACCCGCGGTCTCGACCTCGGCATACTCCTCGTTGAGAATTTTAACGCCCCTGTATTCGAGCTGTCTCAAAAGCTCAGCGCCGTGCATTTTCACGTAGGAGACCTCATGGTTGCCGAGCGCCATATACGTCGGCGCGATACCCGCCGCGGCCTCCAGGAAATCGAGCCCTATAAGGGTCTGCTCCTCGGTATCGGTAAGGGTTATCATATCGCCCACGCAGAATATTATGTCGGGCTCAAGAGCGGCGACTGCGTTGATAAGGCGGGAATTGCCCTCTCCGAACTCGTTCTCGTGCAGATCGGAGAACAGCACCATACGAACGGGGGCCTTTACCTTGTCGGTCTCAATACGGTATGCGGTGACTATAAATTCATGCGAGCATCTTAAAGCCTCGAGCCCCAAGAGCGCCGCCGCCGATACCGCCAGGAAAGCGAGCGAGGGCAGCAGCCACCGCCGCACCTTTTTATTTTTTTCGCGCCGCGCCCTTGTATTTTTACTGCGCTTTTTTACTGTCTGCGGGCTCAATACTTCCTCCAAGTCATCTTATTGACTATACCGACGTAGCTCTGGATTATCTTGACGACCTTGGTGCTGACGTTCCTGTCCTCGTAGTCGGGGACAGCAGCGCCGTCGTCGCCGTTTTCGTGCATGGCTACGGCAAGCTCGACCGCTTGCAGCACCTGCTCCTCCGAAATACAGCCGATTATGAAATTGCCCTTTTCAAGCGATTCCGGCCGCTCGGTAGAGGTGCGGACGGATACTGCGGGGAAGCGGAAATAGTTCGACTCCTCGGGTATGGTGCCGCTGTCGCTGACGACGCAGTACGCGTTCCTTTGCAGACAGTTGTAATCCGCAAAGCCGAAGGGATGCAGGCTGCGCACGTTGGGATGGAATTTGAAGCCGCGCTGCTCGATAAACTTTTTGCTTCTCGGATGGGTGCTGTAAATTATCGGCATATCGTATTTTTCCGCCATGGCGTTGACTGCGTTCATAAGCTCGAAAAAGTTCTTTTCGATGTCGATATTCTCCTCTCTGTGGGCGGAGAGCAGTATGTACCTGCCGCGTTCGAGGCCGAGTCTTTGAAGCACGTCACTCGCTTCGATCCTTGCGATATTGTCGTCAAGCACCTCCGCCATTGGCGAGCCGACGACGTAGGTATGCTCCTTCTTAACGCCCTCCGCAATGAGATAGCGCCGCGCGTGCTCCGTATAGCAGAGGTTGACGTCGCTCGTGTGATCGACTATCCTGCGATTTATCTCCTCGGGCAAATTCTCGTCGAAGCAGCGGTTGCCCGCCTCCATATGGAATACGGGGATTTTAAGGCGCTTTGCCGATATTACTGAAAGGCAGGAGTTGGTATCGCCGAGCACCATAACGGCGTCGGGCTTCTCCTTTGCCATAAGGTCGTACGATTTTGCTATCACGTTGCCCATGGTCTGCCCTAACGAGTCGCCCACTACGCCCAAGTAATGATCGGGCTCGCGAAGCCCGAACTCGTCGAAAAATACCTGATTAAGGGCATAATCCCAGTTCTGCCCGGTATGCACGAGCACCTGATCGAAATACTCGTCACACTTTTTTATGATACTGGACAATCTGATTATCTCGGGCCTCGTGCCGACGATCGTCATTAGCTTGATGCGGCTCATAGCTGATCCTCCGTAACAACTTTTTCAAAGAAGGTATCGGGTCTTTCCGGGTCAAACCTTTCGTTCGCCCAAATGATGAAAACGAGATCGCTCTCCCCCGTGTTTTCGATGGAATGGGTATAGCCGGGGAGCATATCGACGGAGCATATCCCCTCACCGCTGACGGGTATTTCCGTGACCTTATCGTCTCCTATCCTGCGCTGTCTTATCACGCCGCTGCCGGATACGACTATGAACCGCTCCGTCTTGGTGTGATGCCAATGGTTGCCCTTTAAACAGCCCGAGCGGCAAACATTGACGGAGACCTGCCCCATGCCGAAGGTTCGCAAAAGCTCGGTAAAGCTTCCGCGCTCATCCCTTTTAGTATCGCAGGGGACGGAAGCCTCTGCCGCCGGAACGTAGGAAAGGTATGTGGAATAAAGCTTTTTTGTGAACGGCTCGGAAACGTCGGGCAGATACAGGTTTTCCCTTGCTTCCCTGAACGAGCGGATAAGCCCCGCTATCTCGCCGAGGCTGCGGGTGTACACAATGCCGACGGAAAGCGGCTCCGTACCGTCCGCCCTCTTGCCAGTGATGCAGGAAACGATCTCATCGACTATGTCGTCGACGTAAGCGAGCGTGAGCCTTTTGTTTTCATCGTCTATCCTGATATCCCGCCCGTTTGCGATATTGTCGCAGAAGGTCGCAACGACGCTGTTGTAGTTGGGTCTGCACCACTTACCGAAGAGATTGGGAAAGCGGTATACGAACGCTTTTGCGCCCGTCTCCTTAGCATAGGCAAAGACCTCGCTCTCGGCGGCGAGCTTGCTCCTGCCGTAGGGGTTTTCAAGCTCGGCCTGAACAGAGCTTGAAAGCAGCACGGGGCATCGGTTACCTGCGGCTTTGAGCAGGCTTAAAAGCTGCTTTGTCAAGCCTGTATTGCCCTCCGCAAACTCCTTCTCATCCTTGGGGCGGTTCACCCCCGCAAGGTGGACTGCAAAATCCGCCTCACGGCAGAATGCGGCAAGCTCCTCCCCTGTGTTGTTGACATCGTAACGCATCAGCGTAAGCGGCATAAGCTCGGGCAGCCCCCTGCGCTTGCCCGCCGCGATGTTTTCAAGCTCGGAGCAGAGGTTTTTGCCGAGGAAGCCGTTTGCGCCTGTTACGAGTATCCTCATGCTTCCTTCCTCAGTTCCTCTTTGATATAGTCGAGCGAGAGCAGCTTTTGCGCCACGCGCTCTGCGTCCCAAAGGACGGTATTGTTGGAGTTGAACTCCGAAAGGGTGTTCCTTTCCCTGTTGCCGTCATTGAAGTATTTATCGTAATTAAGATCGCGGTTGTCGGCGGGGACGCGGTAGAAATCGCCGAGATCCTCCGCGTGCGCGCACTCCTCGTTGGTGAGGAGCGTCTCGTACATTTTTTCGCCGTGGCGTATGCCTATAACCTTGATCTCGTTATCGGCTTTGAATATGAGCTTTACCGCCTCTGCAAGCTTGCCTATGGTGCAGGCGGGCGCCTTTTGCACGAAGATATCGCCTGCGCTGCCATTGCGGAAGGCGAACAGCACCAGATCGACCGCCTCTTCAAGGCTCATAACAAACCTTGTCATATTCGGATCGGTGACAGTCAACGGCTTGCCCTGCCTTATCTGCTCTATAAACAGCGGCACTACGCTGCCGCGGCTGCAAAGCACGTTGCCGTACCTCGTACAGCATATCACGGTGCCGCCCGCGTTTCTCGCCCTTGCGACCGCCACCTTTTCCATCATTGCCTTGGAGGTGCCCATGGCGTTTACCGGATACGCCGCCTTGTCGGTGGAGAGGCATATAACGCGCTTTACCCCTGCGTCGACCGCCGCCGAGAGCACATTGTCCGTGCCGAACACGTTCGTCCTCACCGCCTCCATGGGAAAGAACTCGCATGAAGGCACCTGCTTCAAGGCCGCCGCGTGGAAAACGTAATCCACACCGCGCATTGCGCTGCGAACGGAGTCGATATCCCTGACGTCGCCTATGTAATAGCGCAGCTTTTCACTCTGATAAAGGTGGCGCATATCATCCTGCTTTTTTTCATCGCGGGAGAATATGCGGATCTCGCCTATATCGCTTGAAAGAAATCTGTTGAGCACCGCGCCGCCGAAGCTGCCCGTGCCTCCCGTGATAAGCAGTGTTTTGCCTGTAAATTCGCTCATATCGTACCTCGAATTTAAAGTAAAATGTTCAGCGCAGCTCGGTAAGATACCGGCTAAGCGCGTCATTCCAGCATGGGAGCCTCCTAAGTCCCGCCCTTGTAAGCGATGACTTATCGAGCCTTGAATTAAGAGGACGCCTTGCTGCCGTTTTATAATCCTCGGTTGCGATCGGCTTAACTCGGCAGTTCATCCCCCACTGCCGCATTATCTCAACCGCAAACTCATACCAACTGCAAAAGCCCTCGTTGGCGGCGTGATAAACGCCTGCGGGAAATTGGGGTTTTAAAAGGATCTGCAAAACGAGCTCTGCCAGATCCCGTGTGTAAGTGGGCGAGCCGACCTGGTCGGCTACGACTGTAAGCTCCTCCCTCTCCCGTCCGAGACGAAGCATCGTCTTGACAAAATTGCCGCCATGCAGACCGAACACCCATGAGGTTCTCAGTACTGCAAGGCTCCGCCAAAGCTCGGGCGTCTTTTCGTTCCCTGTCTCCAAGATTTGCGCCGCCGCCTGCTCGCCTTTGAGCTTGGTGCTGCCGTATACGTTAAGCGGAGCAGTGGGGGTATCGGTATCCATGGGCTCCTCCCCATTGCTTCCGTAGACGTAATCCGTCGAGAAGTATATCATACGGGCGCCGTTTTCCCTTGCGGCAAGCGCCAGGTTTTGCGTACCGAGCACGTTTGCCTTAAAGCACGGCTCCCGTTCCGCCTCCGCCTTGTCGACGGCGGTATAGGCGGCGCAGTGTATGATATGAGTCGGGCTATAATCCGCGGCAAAGGAAAGAACCGCCGCGCCGTCGGTGATATCGAGCTCATCGATATCACAGCCGCGGCAGGCTATGCCCCGTGACGTAAGCAGGCGGACTATATCATAGCCCAACTGACCGTTTGCTCCCGTTACAAGTATCCTCATCTGCCGCCGTACATCCTCTCGTAATAATCCTTATAATCGCCCGCTATGATATCCTGCCACCAAGCCTTATTGTCAAGGTACCATTTTACCGTCCTGCTGACGCCCTCGTCAAAGCCCGTCTTGGGCAGCCAGCCGAGCTCACGATGGATCTTGGTCGGGTCGATCGCATAGCGCATATCATGCCCCGGACGGTCGGTGACGTAAGTGATCAGCGTCTCGGGCTTGCCGAGCTCGCGCAGTATGGTCTTGACGACGTCGATATTGCGTCTCTCGTTATGACCGCCGATATTGTAGACCTCGCCCTCTCTTCCTTTGCGCATTACGAGGTCTATCGCGGCGCAGTGATCCTCAACGTAGAGCCAATCGCGCACGTTCTCGCCCTTGCCGTAGACGGGCAGAGGCTCGTCCGCAAGCGCCCTTGAAATCATGAGCGGTATCAGCTTCTCCGGAAAATGATACGGACCGTAGTTGTTCGAACAGCGCGATATCGACACGGGCAGACGATACGTGCGGCTGTAAGCCTGAACCAGAAGATCCGCCGCCGCCTTTGAAGCCGAATACGGGCTCGAGGTATGGAGCGGCGTCTCCTCCGTGAAGAAAAGGTCGGGTCTGTCAAGAGGCAGATCGCCGTATACCTCGTCGGTGGAAACCTGATGGAACCTCGTGACGCCGTGCCTGCGGCAGGCTTCGAGCAGGTTTTGAGTACCGAGCACGTTGGTTTTTAAGAAGACGTCCGGCTGCTCTATCGACCTGTCAACGTGGCTTTCCGCCGCGAAGTTTACCACTATATCGGGACGGTGCTTTTTGAACACCGACTCGACGAAATCGACGTCCGCGATATCCCCGCGTTCAAAGGCAAAGCGGGGCTCGTCCATTACGGACGCAAGCGTTTTCATGTTGCCGGCATAGGTGAGCTTATCGAGGCAAACTATATCGTCCTCGCTGTTTGCAAGCTCGTAGAAGATAAAATTGCTGCCGATGAACCCGGCTCCTCCGGTGACGAGAATTTTCATAAGCCCCCCTTAAAACACGAAATCGCAATCGCTGTCACGCAGGAACGGAGCGTTCCTGTCCTTGTCGGAGAGTATTGGCTCCGTCATGCCGCAGGGCAGAAGCCCCGTCCAAGCGACGTTTATATCGGGGTCGTTGTATCTTATCGACCTGTCACACTCGCGATTGTAGTAGTTGTCCGCCTTGTAGATAAAAAGCACGTCGTCAGTAAGGGTAAGGAATGCGTGACCGAAGCCGCGCGGTATGTAAAGCATCCGTTTATTCTCAGCGGAAAGCTCGACCGCCGCCCATTTCATATAGGTGGGCGAGCCGCGCCGCAAGTCGACGGCGATATCCATAACGGCGCCGTGCGCGACACGGACCAGCTTCGCCTGCGCCCATGGATCCTTCTGGAAGTGTATGCCGCGAAGAGTGCCGCAAGCGGCGGTAAAGCTCTCATTATCCTGTACGAAGGCGGTATTGATACCGATGGGCGCGAAAGCCTCCTCGCGGTAAGTCTCGACAAAGTATCCGCGGCTGTCGCCGAAGACCTTGGGCTCCGCAACGAATGCGCCGCAAGCGGTATTACTGATTATGACCGGCTTTATTTCCATGCCTGTACCCTCCCCTTATTCAGCTCAGTAAAGCATTTTGCCCTCAGCCACGGCATTAAGATGCTTGCCGTAGGGAGATTTGCCGTAGCGCTTTGCGGACTCCAAAAGGGCGGTCTTATCTATCCAGCCGTTTCTGTATGCTATTTCTTCAAGGGCTGATATCTTGACGCCCTGTCGCTTTTCGACCATGCGGACGAACTCCGCCGCCTCCAACAGTGCCTCCATAGTGCCGGTATCGAGCCATGCGAAGCCGCGCCCTAACGTAACAACGTCGAGCTCGCCCGCTTCAAGGTAAAGACGGTTGAGATCGGTGATCTCAAGCTCGCCCCTTGGAGAAGGCTTCAAGCTCTTTGCGAACTCCACGCAGCGCTTATCATAGAAATAGAGCCCTGTGACGGCATAGTTGGATTTGGGATGAGCCGGCTTCTCCTCGATGGATACCGCCCTCCCATGCTCATCGAACTCGACAACGCCGAACCGCTCGGGATCGGGAACGTAATAGCCGTAGACGGTAGCTCTGCCGTTTTCCTCCGCGTCCTTGACGGCGGCGCGCAGGGTCCTGATAAATCCGTGACCGTAGAAGATGTTGTCGCCAAGCACCATAGCGCAGCAGTCGCCGTCGATAAATTCCTCGCCCAGTATGAACGCCTGCGCCAGCCCGTCGGGAGAGGGCTGCACCTTGTAGGAAAGGCGAATACCGAACTGCGAGCCGTCGCCCAAAAGCTCCCTGAACCGCGGCGTGTCCGTCGGGGTGGAGATTATGAGTATATCCCGTATGCCCGCGAGCATAAGAGTGGAGAGCGGGTAATAGATCATCGGCTTGTCGTAGACGGGTAATAGCTGCTTGCTCGTTACCATCGTCAGCGGATAAAGCCTCGTGCCCGCGCCGCCTGCCAAAACTATGCCTTTCATAGATGTGCCTCCCTTGGTGAAGCTGTTATTGATTTTCGTTCTCTATCCTGTAAATCTCCGCGAGCTTAGGGGTCGATCTGCCCTCGCGGAATTCGAGCGGAAGTATTATATCGACAAGGCTCTTTGCCGCCATATCGCCTATCACCCGGGCGCCGAAGCAGAACACGTTTGCGTTGTTCGACAGCACTGCTCTTTCAGCCGAATATGCATCGTGACATACGGCGGCGTAAACGCCCTTTATCTTGTTTGCAGCTATGCACATGCCAAGCCCCGTGCCGCAGACGAGTATCGCTCTCGCGGGAACGGCGCTTTTTTTGAGCGCCTTGCAGACGCGCTCCGCCACGAGCGGATAATAAGTCCCGTCGTCCGCCCCCATATCGCAAACACCGATCCCCTTGCCGCGCAGATGCTCCGCGAGGCAGCGTCCGAGAGCGGCGCCGTTTTTATCATAGCCTATAATGTAATCGTACATAAGCCTCACCCTGCGAAGGTATTACTCCTTAAATAAGTATTGTATCACATCATATACCGAATTTGCAACAAGTACGGGCAATTTTCCGCAGGCGCGGGCTTCTTCCTCCGCACTTATGGGCGGGACGCTCACATTGGGCTTAAAGCCAAAGCCGTAGGTGACTGCTGCAAAATCCGCTCCGGCCTTTGCTGCTCCTAAAAAATCGCCCCTTGTATCGCCGATATAAAGCGTGCGCCGAGGCTCGGTTCGCATCTTATCAATGCAGTCCTTGACTATATCGGCCTTGGTTTTGGAGCTGTCGTCGGTATCGCCGCATATCGCAAGGCAGAAAGGTGCGATATCGAAGCCCTGCAATATTTTGACCAGATCGGAAGAGCACACGTCTGAACTCCA
>CALEPU010000080.1 GCA_937913075.1 uncultured Clostridia bacterium | reverse complement strand
GGGCGATGATGGGAGAATACATCATCTACTATCGCGGCAAAGTGGTCGGCGGCATTTACGATGACCGCTTCCTTGTGAAGCCTACGAAGTCCGCTGCAGCAATGATGCCAAATGCGGATATGGAACTGCCGTATGACGGCGCAAAGGAAATGCTGCTCGTTGACGATGTGGACAACAAGGAGTTTCTGAGAGAACTGCTGGACGCGATGTATGCGGAGCTTTCGGCTGCGGAAAAAAAGAAGTTAACAGATTGGGAGTTGGAGGCATAATGATCAAACAAATAATTGATGAAAATGAAAAAAGAGAGATTACAAGGCATGTCCTTGAATCCTTAATAGATTGGTTCGGTATTCCAGAGGCAAGAGAAGACTATATTGAAATGAGCGCTGGCCAATTATTTTTTGCTGAGATAGAAGACTCTACTCCCATAGGATTTCTTTATCTGAAAGAAACCGGAAAGGATACAGTAGAACTGTATGTCATGGGTGTATTAAAGGAATACCATCGCCATGGTGTTGGGCGGGGTCTGTTTGAAGCAGCAAAAACCAGCGCATTGAAAAGAGGATATTCTTTTATACAAGTAAAAACTGTTCAGATGGGCAAATATGAGGAATACGATAGAACAAATCAGTTTTACATAAGCATGGGCTTCAAAGAATTTGAGGTTTTTCCCACCCTATGGGACGAATGGAATTCCTGCCAGATTTATGTAATGGCCTTGCGGTAAATTCCAGTTAGCCGATACCATAACATCGATCCTGCTGACGCGACTTCAACCGGTCGACACCATAGGCTTTTCAGGCAAGGTTGAGACTATGGGTTCAAATTATCAATCCTATTGTCCCAAGGCATGTCGAGACAGTCGTACAACTGTCTCGAAGCAACATGAATGCCTGACGTAATTTGATGCGAAAGGAGATAAGTTTATGCAGAGGCATTATAACCCAAGTCTTTTTCTGTTGGGGTTCTTATCTAATCTGACAAAGAATTTCTACTTGTTTATTCCGGCGATGATCCTCTGCGTAATAGGTATTTGGGTAAAGCCTTGTCTTTATATCGGCATTGTTCTGTTAGCGATCGACGTTTTGATTTCGCTCATAGAACAGCTGCAAATCAAAAAGGCAGTTGAAACGAGCACGAACCCCAATTTCGCGCCTTGGACGGAAATGATGTCAAGAGATGATTGGAAGGATGAAATAATAAATGCGGTAAACGAAAAGATCGCGGAGCAGACAGCCGAAGCCGACGCTTCGGACAAACTGTCCAATTCGGACGATTAAGCGGAAACCATATTGCAAAGCACAATTTCCGCATTGCAGGAGGAAATTATGAAATACTATTTGATAAAAGAGACCTTGAAAGAGTCGGATAGGAGCGAGGGCGGGGCTCAGTACGCTGCGCTGTTGACCTCTGAGGAATGGGCGGCAGAGCGGGAGAGCTTTAACATGGGCATTGATATCGAGCTCGATCTGCCGGAGGCAAGCTCGACGAAGGCGGAGGTCAACTACGACTCGCTGACGGGCAGCTTCTTCATACCCGACCGTGCGGAGATAACCGACAGAGAAGTCTCCGTCGGATTCGCTTTCGCTTTGGACGAGAGGGGCGTGGTGTTCATCGACGACAGCGGAGAGGCGCAAAGAATAGTCGACAGCATCAGGCGGAGCAAAAAATGGAGCCTGCCGAGCCTGGAGCGGTTCCTCTACGATTTCCTCGAGCAAATAATCTGCGGCGACCGCGATATACTTGAAAAATATGAGGACGAGCTCGATATCATCGAGGGCGATATCGTGAGCGACAAGGACGAGATCGCCACCGAGAGAGCCAACGACATTCGCAGTGAGATACGAGCGCTGCGCGTGCATTACGAGCAGCTTTTGGATTTTGCGCAGGAGCTTGAGGAGAACGAAAACGAGTTCTTCAAGGAGGAAAACCTGCGCTATTTCCGTCTGTTTTCCAATCGAGTCGAGCGTCTTCGCGCGAGCGCCATCGCAATAGGCGACCACGCGCACCAGATAAACGAGATGTACCGTGCGCAGCTTGACGTTAAGCAGAACAGGATAATGACCGTGCTGACGGTGATAACGAGTATCTTCATGCCGCTGACGCTGATCGCGGGGTGGTACGGTATGAACTTCCGTTACATGCCGGAGCTCGAATTCAAATGGAGCTATCCCGTAATAATACTTGTAAGCATAGCCATAGTCATCGTAAGCCTTATATGGTTCAAAAAGAAAAAGTGGCTGTGATGCGGAGGCTGGGCATGAAAAAGCTGATGGTATTGGGCGGCAACTTTTTGCAGATGACCGCCATAAAGCGGGCGCGAGAGCTCGGTTACTACGTGATAAGCGTCGATTATCTGCCTTCTAATCCGGGGCACAGGTACTCCGACGAGTATCACAATGTGAGCACCGTTGACAAGGAAGCGGTGCTTTGCTTAGCGCGCGAGCTTGGAATAGACGGCATACTTGCATTTGCGACGGACGTTGCGGCGCCGACCGCCGCCTATGTTGCGGAGCAAATGGGTCTGCCTACGAACCCTTATGAGTCGGTTATGATACTGACCCACAAGGATCTCTTCCGCAAATTCATGGCGGAGAACGGGCTGCTCATACCGTGGGGCAAGGCGTTTTTCGATAAAGAAGAGGCGAGAAGCTATTTTGAGAAGCATCCTCTGCCCATGATGATAAAGCCCGTCGATTCCTCCGGCAGCAAGGGCGTGACTAAGGTAACGGCAAGGGAGGAGTTTGACGCCGCGTTTGACGCCGCTCTTGCCTATTCCATCGAAAAGCGCGTTATTATAGAGCAGTTTATTGAGCGGCAAGGCTACCAGATCGACGGAGACGGGTTTATAAAGGACGGCAGAATAGCCTTCTTCGGCGTGATGGATCAGCACAACAACCATGCGCGCAACCCCTACGCGCCGATAGGGCTTTCCTCTCCCTCCGTGCAGGAGGAGAAATACCGCAGGCAGGCATACGACATGATAAGCACGATCTTCACAAAGCTCGGCATGCAGTTCGGCGCCTTCAATTTTGAATACATAATCGGCGGCGACGGCAGGGTATATCTGCTTGAAATAGGTCCGCGGAA
>CALEPU010000079.1 GCA_937913075.1 uncultured Clostridia bacterium | reverse complement strand
CGACCACCGAGATCTACACTCTTTCCCTACACGACGCTCTTCCGATCTAAAAAGAATGAAAAATCGGTAAGGCCAAGATGAAATATACTGTCGGTGATTTCAAAGTATGTGTAGAAGAAGCACGCGCTTTTCGAAGGGTTGCAGAATGGTGTAACGGAGAGGATGTTGGGAATTTTCTTCTTGGAGGTATGTATGCCTTTGCTGTAAATGCGGCTTTTTCATGTGAGCTTTATTTGAAAGCAATCTTTATACATAATTCACCAGTAGATGAGTTCCCTTGTGGGCATAAACTTGATGAATTGTTTGATTTGCTGCCAAACAACATTCAAAACGCCCTAATTAATGACTTTTCAAAAAGATGTTCGACTGATTTTCACTCTTTTCTGCGTAATTCCGGAGATGCTTTCGTCGAATGGCGGTACGCATTGGAAAAAGGGGTATCGATCAATATCACAGCCCTTACGACATTTGCTGAAACGTTAGAAAGCTACATATGCTCTTTGGACAAAAAGTAGAAACTGTGTGATAGAATAGTTTATGTCTTGATGATCTTCTATCAATATTTCCATATCTCCAGGAACACACGCAAAACCTCCTGACATGTCACTTAATCACAGACTGTTTGTAACGTATCTTTGGTACGCATTATAGTTAAAAGGGGCTGTTGCACTAAGCCCCTGAAAAACAAGACCGGGCGAACCTTACGGGTTGCCCGGTTTGCTGCTTTCGTATATAATTAATTTACCCGAAAAACCACACAGAAAGCAGGTAAATTGTACGATGAAAGCGCGTGGAAATCAAGTGGTTTTACCGCTGAATGTTGCGAAAATTGTTATGAGTGAATTCCCAAAGTTAATTCCACAATGGAAGTAAGATGCGGAATTTACCTTAGGAAAAGGCAAGGGGAGCCGTTTGCTGCGGCTCCTCAAAAGCATATTACACGATCGCAGCGCCGAGCGCACGGCAGGCATTGAGACCCTCATCATCGGGGGCGTCGTTCACGATAACGGGCTCTACAGGCATGAACGCGCCGGCATTGCGGCAGTTCTCTTCCCAAGTGCGCATCCACTCGCCGTCGCCCCAGCCATATGAGCCGAAGAGCGCGATTTTCTTATCCTTGAGCTTCGGGACACACGCCTCAAACATAGGTGCGAATTCGGAATCCTCAAGCTCCTCCGCACCCATAGCGGGGCAGCCGAAGGCGACCGCGTCGAATTCATCCATCATATCGGCGGAAAACTCAGAGGCCGCAAAAAGCTTGACCTCCGCGCCCTTTGATACCGCGCCGTCTGCAACGGCGTTCGCCATGCTTTCGGTGTTGCCTGTTCCGCTCCAGAACACAACTGCTATTTTACTCATTTTGATTACCTCTCTTTCTATATTTCAAACGGCCACGGTGAGCCGCTCGAGTGAGCTTCCTTGTGAAAAAAGTCTGCAATAAATATCGGTGCATTTTTTGAAAAGGGCGAAGGTCTTTTCGGCCTGCTTCTCGTTATTGTACGCCCGCCAGCAGCCGACGCATTTGCAGTCCTTGTTGCGGTCGCAGATGAAGCAGCGCACGTCCTCGGGAGGGTAGCCGAGGAAGAGCCCTATCTCATGGGGGAAATCCTCGTTTTTCCGAAGCCTCTTAATGAGCTCCGAAAGCCTTGCGGAAGCAGTCCCCTCCTTATACCCCTGCTCTGAAAGGATAGCTTTCGATATGGGGGAGCCGAGATCCTTTTCAAGCTTCTTCGGGCGATAGATATATACAAGCGCGCTCCCGGATTTAGCGCGAAGAGGGATAGCGCGAAGCCCCTTTCTGCCGAGGGAGACGTTTAGCCTGCGAAGATCGCAGAGGAGTTCATCCTCATCCCGGTATTTGCAAGTGAACATATTCGCTGTTTTAAGCCCTGCCAATGTCGGGGAGCAGTGGCGGACGATGATCTCCTCAGACATGATCTCACCTCCTAATGTTTGAATACCGCATTTTCATGCACTCGTTTCCTCCGAATATCAGTACGCTCATATGAGCCCCTTTCAATTCCTATCGTCTTACTATGAGTTAGCAACCGCTAACCGTATTTTAACAAATATGGGCTGTCTTGTCAACAGCCCTATTTAATATATAATGAGCATTATTACCCGAGCAAAAGCCCTATCGCCCAATAGCCGAGCCCAAAGATCGCGAATAGAGGGAGCTCCGCCCGGATCGTATCTGTAAACGGTCGATCAAAGTATTCCGCTCCGAGAAAGATCGCGCAGTATTGCCGAGTGCAGTCGAACCGACTCCTCGCTCCGTTTGTAAAAAGAGTCATAACGAGCAGAAGAACAGAGCGCCGAGAGGATTTCCTTTTGCGACGAGTATCGCCGTATTGCCTGCGTACAGCCCCCCATGACAGGTATTTCGATCAAAAGTCTTAATAGCATTATTGCTTCTGCTTTGACCTATCCAAATGGCGCTTGATCGCTTCGAACGACTCCTCGCTTATATAGTGCTCGATCCTGCATGCGTCCTCCGAAGCGACTTCTTCTCTCACACCAAGGCTTAATAATATTCCCGTAAGGATCGTATGCCGCTCGTAAATGTTCTCTGCGATGCCTCTGCCGGAGTCGGTAAGCGTGATGGCGCCTGAGTCGCTTACTTCGATATAGCCGTTTTTGCGCAGAAGACCGACAGCACGGCTGACGGAGGGCTTTGAAAAGCCCATCCGATCTGCAATATCGACCGAACGCACAAGCTCGGTTTCTTTTGAAAGAATCAATATCGTTTCGAGATACATCTCGGCCGATTCCTGAATAGTCATTTTACCTCCGCTTATCCTTGCCGGCTTTGTTCAGAAAGTCGCTGCAAAACCTAATGTGCTGATTGGATTTTATCAAATTATAAGGAGAACGTCAACAGCAATTATTCTATACGGCAGCCTAATACCCGCAGGGCGCCGCTCCCGACCGATCGCTCGGGTCAATGCATGAATAAACGGCTCCGAACAGTTCAGACAGGAGGCGCCGTCATTAAGTCGACCGACGCCAACCGTTTGCCTGAGGGGGCTTTATAAGGAGGATGCATACCGAAATAATACGGCGCAGCCGACTTTCAGCATTCGAGCGCCTTTTCATGCAGCTTCATCAGTATCTTCTTTTCCCGCCGAGACACCTGCACCTGCGTCATGCCGAGCTCTGTTGCGGTCCGGCTTTGGGTCGCCATGCGTCGGTAACGCAAATCGAGGAGCCTGCGGTCGATTGCCGAGAGCCCCTGCAAAAGCTCTTTTAAAAAGAGCCTGTCGATGGATTCGCTTTCGATATCCCGCCCGTCGCATATAAGCTCGGCGGGCGTCACGTCGGTTCCGGGCAGCGGTTCGTCAATGGAGCATACAGCCTCCGCTGCGTCTATCGCCGCGGCAGCCTCGCAAGGCTCGATATCGAGCAGTCCGCAAAGCTCATAGACGGTCGGCTCACGTGCATGCTCTGCCTCAAAGCGCTCCCTCGCGGCGCTTATACGGGCAGCGTTCTCTTTCATCCTGCGGCTCACCTTTATTATGCCGTCGTCGCGCAAAAAACGCTTTATCTCGCCCGCGATATAGGGCACGGCGTAGGTCGAGAGCCTCGTGCCGTAGGCGGGATCGTAGCCGCGTATAGCCTTCAAAAGCCCGAGCGAGCCTATCTGAATGAGATCCTCAAGCTCCGCCCGTCCTGCATAGCGTTTCGCAATAGAATACACGAGCGCCATGTTTTGCCTTATCAGCTCCTCGGCAGCGCTCTCGTCGCCGCAGGAGGCTGAGGCAAGCAGTTGCGCTGTTGCTTCCCGTGGCGGAACGGCGTTATTCATCGCGGGAGAACCGCTTTTTCATTATTACCGTGGTCCCCCTGCCAACGGCGGAGCTTACCTCGACGCTGTCCATAAAAGCCTCCATTACGGCGAACCCCATGCCGGATCTTTCCGCCTCGGGCTTGGAGGTATAAAACGGTTGACGCGCAAGCTCTATATCCTCAATGCCCATACCCGCGTCGCTGACTTCGACCGTCAGCTCATCGCCGTCGCTCGTCAGCACCATATCGACTATGCCGTCCGGTCTGCCATAGCCGTGAATTATGGCGTTCGTCACCGCCTCGCTCACGCTCGTCCGCACGTCGGAAAGCTCCTCGACGGTCGGGTCGAGCAGCATGCAAAAGCTCGCAGCGATCCCCCGCGCCAGCGCCTCGTTCTGCGTTATGCTCAAAAAGCTTGTCCGCAGCTCATTTTTCATTAGAACCGACCTCCTTCGTGCAAAGCTTGTAGACCCCCGCCATGCGCAGTATCCTTTCCATACTGCGGGATGCGTTTTTTACGTCCATGCTGCCGCCCCTTGCGGCAAGCACCTTGTAGCGCCCCAGCAGCACCCCGATGCCGGAGCTGTCCATAAAGGTCACTCCGCCCATGTCCAGCTCCGCCCGTGTTATCTTCTCGTCCGCCAGCAGCGCGTTGAGCTTGTCCCGCGCGTCGTCCGCGCAGTGCTGATCGAGCTCACCGGTGAGCGCCGCATAAAGCGTGTGTCCCGACTTCTTCCATGCTATCTTCAAAGTCAACACCTTCCCGTACAGTATTGCCCTCGGCTTAACACAAGGGCGCGGAGTGCAGAGCTTCCCCGCGCGATCCGGTTTTTCCTGCCTCAAAAAAACACTTGTTTTGTCGATTGCAAAAAATCGACTTATGAGTTATATTATTACCGGATTTCGACCTTTTATGCGAGGGATTTATGAGAGAGACAGTTTTCAATACGGCAAGACCCTACTCCGCTTTCATAGGCGAGGGCGTATTGAGCCTGCTTAGAGGCATGGCGCCAAGGCTCATTAAGGGCGCCCTTGCCGCCGTTATAACCGACAGCGGAGTGCCGGAGGCGCACGTTAAAGCCGCACTTTCCGAGCTTTCCGCCGCAGGCAAGCGGACTGCGCTTCTCACACTGCCTGCGGGCGAGGGCGGCAAGACCCTTGCGGGGATGCAGACCATATACTCGTTTTTGTATGAGATGGGCGCAACAAGAGCCGATGGAATAATCGCGCTCGGCGGCGGAGTCGTCGGCGATATGGCGGGGTTTGCCGCAGCGACCTACCTTCGCGGAGTCGATCATATCAATCTGCCGACCACGCTTATAGCCCAGACCGACAGCGCCTACGGCGGCAAAACGGGCGTCGATCTTGCCGAGGGCAAGAACCACATCGGCGCAGTCTATCAGCCAAGAGCGGTAATATGCGATACGAGCCTTATTAAAACACTTGACAAAAGGCAGCGCGTCTGCGGTATGGGCGAGGTAATAAAGTACGGTGCGATCGCGGACGCTTTGCTGCTCGTTGAAGCCGCGTCCCAAGGCGAAAGCATTCCGGGAGAGGATATCATTGCAAGGTGTGTCGATATCAAGCGCAGCTTCGTTGAGGCTGACGAGCATGATAACGGAGCAAGGCACGTGCTCAATTTCGGACACACGATAGGGCACGCAATAGAGGCGGCTTCAGGCTATAAAACATCCCACGGGCAGGCTGTGACCTACGGTATGCTCGCCGCTGTAAAGCTGGGGGAGAGCATGGGCATAACAGCTCCCACGGTCTTTGCAAGGCTCGAAAACGCGGCGCAAGCCTCGGGGCTTGATACCGATTTTATGCCGCTCCTGCCCTCTGCTCTGCCGCTGATCGCCCGTGATAAAAAATCCGACGGCAGCCATATTGATATGATACTGCTCGAGGACATTGCACGCCCCGTTCGCAAAAAGCTCACCGCGGAGCAGATCGCGGCTCTGCTTACCTGCTGAAACCTGCTTTGGTGCAGACGGCAGATCGGCGCGGCGTCCGAAATCGGTTCTGCGCGGACGGAAAATCGGCTCTGAGCGGTTTTGCGTGAATTCCCAAAGTAAATTCCACAGTGGAGAAGGTGTGGAATTAAGCATGGGAAATCAACGGAAATAAGGTTGGGATGAAACAGGAACGAATGCTGTATGAAGGCAAAAATGCATTAATGCCACTTGAATGAAGGAAAACAGAGTACAGCAAACAAACCCTAAAGCGGGTTTCCCAAGGTAAATTCCACTGCGATGGAATTTACTTATTCAGGATATTCTTCAAAAGCAGGGGTGATTGGATGACGTCTTTCGGGTCGACGAAAGATATTCCAAGCACTTCCGCAAGCTTTTCAGAATAAGTGAAGGTAAACATTTCATAGGCGCTTCTGCCATTGAAATGTTTTCTTTTCACTCCGTTAACGTGAGAGAAGACAGTATTGACCGTTTCCTGAGTAAACTCATCGAAGGAGCTGCTCTTCGGAACGATCATCCTGAAAAGCGTGTGATTGTTTTCCACGTGCGGCTTCTGGTACGGCGAATTGGGATCGCAGAAGAACAATGACGTTTCTTTGTTTCCCATATTGTTGTTTTCAAAAGCGAACACGTCGCTGAACTCCCCGCCGTTATCGGTTAAAATAACAGGGAATATCTGTCCGAAGTTAAAACCGGCGTCCGTCAGTCGCTTTTTCAAATCGGTGATCTTAGCCGCAGCCTCGAAAGCAGTCTTGTTTTCAAGGAGCAAACCAAACATAAAATCGACTTTGATAAATTGAAAGGTCATTATCACCTTGCCGCCGATCGTACCGATGACTGTATCCATCTCTGAATAAAGGATGTCCGGGCGAGCTGCCATAAAGTCGATAAAATCCGCATACTGCCTGCCGATTCTTATTCCCCTTGGTACATAGTTACTGCGCCTTTCCTTCCGCTGCTTAAACTTTACAGCCCGCGGCAGGTCTATCCTTGCAATCGAATAATAGCCTTTTTCGATATAGCGATAGACCGACGTCTTTGATACGGAAAGCTTGTTTGCTTCGATAGCATGGTAAACGTTCTGCCCCGATCTTACCGCATTACTGATTATTTCCTCACAGCGGTAAAACTCTTCTCTGTTGAATTGCACTCCTTCGCGAGCTTCCTTCAATACAAGCTCGTATTGCTCCTGTGCGGTCTTTGCAACATATTTCCTTCTCGGATACTTACATCCGGCATTATACTGATTAGAGCAGCCATTGCATACAAACGGCGCCTTTAACAGTTTAGGACAAATGCCGTCGATCCTTGTATAGCCGGATTCATAATCCACTGAATGCTGCTTGACCTCCTTTGAAACGGTGGTAGGATCCTTGCCGATACGAGCGGCTATCGCCTTGAATGTCATCCCTTTGCGCAGACATTCCTGTATCTCGATCCTGTCCTCCAGAAGCATGTGTTTGTTTTTCTTTTGATTCTCCATTATCTGATCCTCCTCTCGGATCAGATAATACTATCTTCTTTCTTTCCCGAGGTAAATTCCGCCATATTTTCTTTCCCAAGGTAAACTCCAATGCTTACTTCCACTGTGGAATTTACTTTGGGAATTCACTCTGAGCGGTTTTGCGCGGTCGACAGCAAATTTTCACTTGACTTTTTCGCCCGTATGTGATATAAGATTAAACAGTCCGAAAAGACTCCTCGCCGCAGCTCAGCAGGATAGAGCGTCCGCCTCCTAAGCGAAAGGTCTACGGAGGCCCCAAAATCGAACATGCACTTGTAGCTCAGCAGGATAGAGCGTCCGCCTCCTAAGCGAACTGCCTATCAGGGCCTAAAAATAGAACATGCACTTGTAGCTCAGCAGGATAGAGCGTCCGCCTCCTAAGCGGAAGGTCCCGGGTTCGAATCCCGGCAAGTGTGCCAGAAAACCCCGAAAAACATTAAGTTTTTCGGGGTTCGTTTTGTAATTTAACGTACTACATTCATACTACATTTTCGTCTTAAAAACAGTGACATCCTCATTTTTCGTGTTCGAAATCGGCGGCTTCTCGGCCGTCTTTTTTTCATTTTTGGGCAAATATGCTACATTATGCTACATTTTCTTTACAACTCAATGAAACAGAAGCCTGTTAACCGCTGATAATGAAAGACTCTTGATCTACTGATCACCGATAATTCTTCACTCACAAACACCCACGCACCAATACCAAAATAATATATTTCTTTCAGAACCCGGTTTTTTGGGGCCCACCCCCCTGTTTTTTTGCCAGGTATAAGTGAAGGCACTTTTCAAAGCACCTTCAAGCACCTTGACAACTGAATAGCCAACTCGGGCAACAGCATAATGATACTTCCGTCTTGAACGCTTCACAGCATTGGACGGCTCGGCACAAGCATGCGGAGATCTGAAATACGATATGCGTGAGAACGACGGCCCGACGAGGTAGGAACAACTTTTACTTAATATGGAGGCACACCATGACCAAAGTAATCGCAATAGCGAACCAAAAAGGTGGTGTCGGAAAGACCTCCACCACCGTGAACCTCGGTGCCGGACTTGTGAGGCAGGGATATGCTGTACTGGCGATCGACTTCGATCCTCAGGCCAACCTCACAATGGCGCTCGGGTTCAAGTCCCCGGATGATATGGAATACACGGTTTCGAACGTCCTTGCAAAAGCAATGGAAGTCCATACGCATGACGGAGAGCAACGTCAACGGAAAGAGCGTCTTCGGGTACAACCCCAAGAATCCCGTGGGGATAGCATACGAAGCTCTGACTCAGGAGGTGATCGAGCATGACAAAGCCCTCGAGCGCATCAGGCGTGACGTTCAGACCGCTCGATGACCTATTCGAGCCCACCGACGGCAGCTCCGATAAGCCGCAGCTTGCCGAGCTCGACGTAGAAAGCCTCGTGCTTATCTTCAACGGCGCAAGCCCCGCCGTTCTCGATCGAATGATAGCCGTC
>CALEPU010000078.1 GCA_937913075.1 uncultured Clostridia bacterium | reverse complement strand
AAGAGATTGGAATGAGTTCCAGAGAGAAGTTATTAATCATTCTGATATTCTTAAAGATACTGATTTTGACAAAATCTTTAAAGATGCTAAGAAAGATGTTCAAGATATAGTTTCATACTTTAATGTTGCGGGTTCTAAAGGATCTATTTAGAAATTAACTGAACAACTTAAAGATACTCGTTTGGAAATTGAGCAAATTGATAGAACAGGCAACTCCGCAATTTATGGAGATAATAAATAAATATCAGGACAATGCCGGGCGTTGAACCCGGCATTGATCATTTTATGAACATGGCATCACCGAAAGAGAAGAATCGGTAACGCTCTTTAATGGCTTCTTCGTAAGCTTCAAGCATCAGCTCTCTGCCTGAAAGCGCAGAAACCAGCATAAGGAGAGTTGATTCCGGCAGGTGGAAATTGGTAATGAGCGCGTCGACCGCCTTGAATTTATACCCGGGCGTTATGAAGATGCTCGTCCAGCCCTTTTGGGCATGGACTTTGCCGCTGTCGTCCGAGGCGCTTTCAAGAGTGCGGCAGCCCGTCGTACCGACGGAAACGACGCGCCCGCCGTTTTGCCTTGCGCCGTTTATTATATCCGCCGCCTCCTGCGAGACCTCGTAATACTCGGAATGCATATGATGCTCCTCGACGTTCTCGGCGGAAACAGGGCGGAAGGTGCCAAGCCCAACGTGCAGCAGCACGTCGGCTATAAGCACGCCCTTTGCGCGCAGCTTTTCCAAAAGTTCATCTGTAAAATGCAGCCCTGCCGTTGGCGCCGCCGCGGAGCCGTTCTGCTTGGCGTATACGGTCTGATACCTTGCCATATCGGCAGTGCGCTCGGTTATATAGGGCGGCAGCGGCATCTCCCCCGCTCTTTCAAGCACCTCTTCGAATATGCCTTGATAGTTGAGGCGCACTATCCTGCCGCCGTCGTCGAGCTGCTTTATCACTGTAACGGAAAGCTCATCGTTGACTATGAAATTGCGTCCGACCCTCGCCTTCCTGCCGGGCTTGACAAGGCACTCCCAATCGGTCTCGCCGACGCGCTTTAAAAGCAGAAGCTCCATCGCTCCGCCCGTCTCGGCGTTTGTGGCATAGAGCCTTGCGGGGATCACCCTCGTGGTATTGCGGACGAGCACGTCGCCCGGGTTCAGGTAATCGACAATATTATAAAAGACCTTGTCTTCAATGCTCTTTTTGCCGCGGTCATATATGAGCAGCCGCGAAAGATCGCGCCTCTCGGCGGGAGCCTGAGCTATAAGCTCCTCAGGGAGCTCGTAATAGAAATCGGATGTTTTCACGCTGTTTCACCAACCGTTGTTATTCGATTATATCCCAAACGAGGGGCAGCTCCGCGGGGGGCTCATCCGTTATCTCCACGGCTTTATGAATGAGCTCCTTCGCCTCGTCAAGCCTCTGTTCGTCGTTGACGTAGAGGTATGCTATGGGATCGTTCTCATCGACCTGATCGCCATAGCGCTTTTTCATCAGTATGCCGACGGCGGGATCGACGGGATCCTCCTTTTTGAGCCTGCCTGCGCCTAAAAGGCAGGCCGCAATGCCTATCTGCTTTGCGTCGATATGCCCTATGTACCCGCGCTTATCCGGATAGAGAGGCATGAGCGTCCGCGTCCTGACGAGCAGCTCGGGCTCGTCAATAAACCTCGTGTCGCCGCCCATTGCGGAAAGCATCTCGCGAAGCTTAGAATAGCCTGCGCCGCTTTCCAACGCGGAGGAGAGCATCAAGCAGGCTTCCCGTTCGGTCTTTGCTATGCCCGAGAGCATCAGCATACGGCTTGCAAGCACCATGCAGACCTTATAAAGAGGATCGCTTGAAGGCACCTTGCCGCGCAGTACCTCAACAGCCTCCTTCATTTCAAGCCCGTTGCCGATCGCCATGCCGAGAGGGCGGTTCATGTCGGTGATTATGCCGACGACCCTTCTGCCCATGCGGCTGCCGATATCTACCATGCACCTTGCAAGGGCTCTTGCCTCTTCCACTGTCTCGGCAAAGGCTCCGTTGCCCGTCTTAACGTCGAGCACTATCGCGTCCGCGCCCGCCGCAAGCTTTTTTGACATGATGCTGGAAGCGATGAGCGGTAAGCTTTTGACAGTGCCGGTAACGTCCCTGAGAGCGTACATCAGCTTATCGGCGGGAACGAGATTGCCCGACTGACCGATGACGGCGACGCCCGTCTGCCGAACTATCTGCTTAAACCTTTCAAGCGGCTGTTCTATCGAAACGCCGGGAACGGACTCCAGCTTATCGAGCGTGCCGCCCGTGTGGGCAAGCCCCCTGCCGCTCATCTTGGCGACGGTGCCGCCGCATGCCGCAACGAGCGGAGCGACGACGAGCGTGGTGGTATCGCCCACGCCGCCCGTGGAGAGTTTATCGACCTTGACGCCGGGCAAGTCCGAAAGATCGACGGTGTCGCCCGAGTGCATCATGGCGAGCGTGAGCGCAGCGGTTTCCCTTTCGGTCATGCCGCGGCAGCAGACAGCCATCATAAAGGCGGACATCTGATAATCCCTGACCTCGCCGCCGACCAAGCCGTTTACGAGGAAGCGAAGCTCCTCCTCGGTCATCTCGCCGCCGTCGCGTTTTTTCTCAATAAGCTCTGTAACTATCATATAATAAACACCTCTCCCTCAGCCGAAGCGCACCATGCGCCGCGGGGCAAATTGCAGGCTGCGTATAACAACGCATTATATTTTACCATGTTTGCGCCGATTTGTGAACAAGAAAAACAAGACCGGGCGATCCTTACGGGTTGCCCGGTTTGCTGCTTTCGTGTATAATTAATTTACCGGAAAAACCATCCAGAAAGCAGGTAAATTGTACAATGAAAGCGCGTGGAAATCAAGTAGTTTTGCCCCTGAATGTTGCAAAAATCATCGACGAGAACGATCCTGTGTTCAAAATGGCAGAGATGTTGGATGGATTGGACTATCGAAAGCTTCGGAGAACGTACAGGAGGCGTTGGCGAAGCATATCTCCCGAGGTCATGTTCTCGGTGGTCGTGTACGCGTATATGCAGGGGATCTATTCAAGCAGAGGAATAGAGGAAGTCTGCAGGACGGATATCCAATTCATGTGGCTGCTGCAGTATCATAAGGCGCCGGATCATACGACCATATCACGGTTTCTCGAAAACAATATGAGTGGGTGCGCCGAAGACCTGTTCTATCAGCTCATAGAGAAGCTTGCGGAAATAGGCGAGATAGACTTTAAAGAGCTTTTCGTCGGCGGAACGAAGATAGAGGCAAATGCGAACAGATACACAGAATTGCCTGATGAAAACGGTGAAGCTATGGTGCCAAACACGCTGTTTTTGGCATTACATGGCAGAACGGTGATGCCACCGTGATGTATGCCCGGGATATCAGCCGCAAGGTACGGTCGGCACATAGGATACGAGGCAATGCCGGAGAGCCGTTGGGTCCACCGCCATATGGTTACATCAAGGATCCCGCGAACCCGAAACGCTGGATCGTTGAACCGGAAGCCGCTGCGGTCGTGCGCGAGATCTTCAAGATGCGGCTTGAGGGAAAAGGAAATGAAACGATCGCCCGCATTCTGAGCGAACGAAAAGTTTTGAACTGTACCTACTATTGGAAGGCACGGGGCAATAACAGGAACGGCCGCAAATGGCAGGAGGATCCGTACAAATGGAAGGATGCGACGATCAACTCGATTTTGAAGCGCGTGGAGTACTGCGGAGATCTCGTCAATTTCAAGACCTATTCAAAGTCTTTCAAGAACAAGCATCGATTCAAGAATTCGGATGATAATTATGTTGTTTTCCGTGATATTCATGAGCCGATAATTGACAGGGAGACATTTGAACTCGTTCAGAAGCTTCGCGGAAAGACCAAACAGCGCTCTCCGAAGAAGGAGAACGGCAACAAAAGCATATTTGCCGATTTGCTTTTCTGCGCCGATTGCGGACATAAGCTGTGGTTTCACGTCAACACGGTGAATAAAGCGATTAGATTCTTCTCCTGTTCCAACTATGTGAAGGATTACCGCGGCACCTGTCCGACACGGCACTATATACGGGAGGATGCGCTGTATGAGGTCGTCAGACTTGAACTGAGGCGTTTGTCTGCTTTTTTACAGGAGGACGAGACTGCCTTTGCCGAACTTCTTTCAAAGAAGACCGTTGAAGAAGCAAGGGCTGAACGCATCGTTCTTGAGGAAGAGCTTCGAAAAGCCCGTCAGCGGAAGGAACTTGTAGGAACGCTTTATGAAAAGCTCTACGAGGATAACGCTCTCGGCAAGGTGACCGATGAATGGTATTCTCACATGTCGCTGAAATACGAGGTCGAGAGGGTAGAGCTGAAAGCGAAGATCGAAGAGATTGAACGGAAGCTCGCCGGTATGAGAACTGCGGCGAAGAACAACGAGTATTTCATCCGTACAGTCCGTCGATTCATGGAAATGGACACACTGACCGCTCCGCTTCTGAAAGAGCTGATCGACAGGATCGAAGTCTCCGAGGTTCAAGGTAAAGGCAAGAACCGCACTCAGCGGATCGTGGTCCATTACCGTTTCGCGGGGTACATCGATCTTGAAGAGAACTACTTCGAGAGCAATTTCAAGCAGGACACAAGACAGGGCGCAGCCGTCGAATACGTCCCGCGCGCCGCGGGAGAATAACTGATTTAGGTAAAAGAAAAGCGAGTATTGACGTTAAATCCGTTGCCAATACTCGCTATGGTGCGGTCGATGGGACTTGAACCCATACGGTCTCCCATACGCCCCTCAAACGTACGCGTCTGCCTATTCCGCCACGACCGCAAGCTGATTGCGAATAGTATTATAGCGCCTGAGTGAAGGAATGTCAACAGCAAATTTTGTATATTAATCTTGCTGCTGTGAGAAAAACAAGACCGGGCAGCCGGACTGTTGCGCAGGAAAGCTTTTTTTGATAAAATATGGCGGAGGTCGGCAGGAAGTACCGTCTCGAAAAATATATTTTCAGAATAACTGTTAGTTTTGCTGCTTGGGCAAATGTATAAGTAAGGAGGGTGGAAACATGGAGTATCCAACTTACAAAGAATATGAGAGGCTTTATAAAAAGGCCGAAAGAATGCTTGATAAGCAGGTAGTCAAGCCTGCCGCAAAAAGAGACGAGGCGCTTATTGAGGAGTGCGAGGAGACCATGCTTTTCTGCGCCGAGAGAATGAAGGCGCTGCAGCCTGAAAAGGGCGAAGCCGCAAAACGCACCCTGCCGCGTTGGCTCCGCTTGGTCGGCGAGACAGCGGCTGCGTTGGTCGTGCTGCTCGCGATCTCGGTGCCCGTCGCTCAGGCGTCCGGCGTTAATATCTGGTCGGCGCTCATCCATTGGAACAAAAACTATTTGAGGATCGATTACAGTGTGAACGGCGATCAAGATCCTCCTAAGGGAGAGTACAGACCTAACAACACGGTTTCTGTCGGCTACGAAAATGAAATCAAAATGATATCGTTCGATTCCGAGGAAGGAATGAGGGAATATCTCGGCAGCTCATTCCTTTACCCATACGGTATGGAAGGGCTGGAATTCATTTCGGCCGAGGCGATGGAGGATGAAGACGGGGTTTTCGGTGTTGAGGTCGAGGCGCTGTATGACGGTTTGCCGCTTAAGATCTCGGGCGATCTTTTCTGGGAGGGCGCAGAGGAGGAGAATATAGCGTGCACGACTATCCGAAGAGGAAGCTTTGACTGCGTCGAGAAGAAGCTGATCAACGGCGCGGAGTGCGTATTGGCTTCCTCGAAGAAGCAGAGTCTGCTCATGTTCTACAAAAACCATGGCATGTACCGGCTGATCGGCGAACCGGCACTTGAACAGCTTGATTTTATTGCAGCGGAAATGCTGCGCTGAAAGGAGAAAAAACATGTTTAAAAAAATCTCGGCATTCATTCTCGCACTCATAGTTTGTTTGTCTTCGGCAAGCGTGCTTGCGGAGCGGGAACAGGCGGATACGCCTCCCACGGGCATAGCTTCCGCAACGCCCTATACATCCGACCTCTTTTATGAGGACGGAGAACCTTCCGACAGCCTTGTCCATTATATGACAGTAGATTATTTTTATGTTCAGTCTACTGCCGTTGGCAAGGTGAAGGTGTACGTCAAGCTCACAACAGAAGATACAATGGAAAAGCTCGGCTTTTCAAAGCTGATAATACAGCATTGGAACGGAAGCTCATGGGATGACGTTGTGCAGATCACCGACCAGTATTCCCTGAATACTACGCAGTTTACATACAGCTATACCGCAAGCAATCTTAACAGCGGAGATTATTACCGCGCAACGGCTTACTTCGTTGCAAGAAAAACCTGGCTGCTTATTGAAAAGAAGACCGTCTCAACCAGCTATATTACCTGCCTGTGAGCCTATGCGCCCAATACAGGCGGGGCTTTGCTCCGCCCCTGTGTAAACGGCGCAAAGCTTTGAGCAAGGGATTGCTTGAATTAAGCAAGCATGGCGTAAATCCGACGAGCCATGCTTGCTTTTTCTAACAGTATTGATTTAGCAAGAGGGGTTGTAAAGCCCCTAATGAAGAATACTGCGTATTTGCTCTACAATCCCTCCGTCTCACGCAAACAGCACGTAAAACTCCCCGTCATACTCGTAAAGGCAGAGCTCGGCGTTGTTGGAGCCGGTTTTTCCCTCGCCCTCGAAGGTGAAATCGACGTTGAGCCTATATGCCGATGTGAGCTTATTTTCATCGAGGTATTCGGCAATATCCGCGAGCTTTTCCATTATGGAGCTCACCTGTGCGCGCTCGCAGGAGATTATTGTGTACTCCGCTTTATCTACGTCCTTTATGCCCTGCGTGCCTACATAGCCCGCGAAATCCATATCGCCTATTATGCCCTGCATGAAGCCTTCGAAATCGGCATAGCCGAGATCCTCGAACGTCATGCCGGCAGCTTTGAGCACGGACTCCATAATGCCCTTCAAGCCCTCGTAAAAATCCGAAGGATAGAGCTCTCTTACGGTATCGGCGCCCGGCTCCTCTATAAAGCGGCAGATGTTGGAAAGCGCTTTATCAAAGCGGACATAGTCGATCATCGGCTCCGCCGTCGGTGCCGGCGTAGCCGCCTCTGTGGGGACGGCTGTCGGCTCTTCGGAAGGGGCATGGGAGGCTATTGCGACGGGAGCTTCGTTCTCCTTTGCTCCCCCGCATCCCGTGCAGGCGCAAAGCGTGAGCGCCGCCGACAAAAGAGCGCATACGGCATAAAAAAAGCGAGCGTGCTTCACAATAAAAAACCTCCGCGGATCATACATTTATCAGCAGTATGATATCATGCGGAGGGGCTTAATGCAAGCGTTTATTGACTTATAGACGCAAGGTAAAGCGGTCAGGCGTCAGTCTTCTATGTTCTCGGGCATATAGTCCGTGCCGTTGACCTGAGTGACGAGCTTATCGAACGTGAAGTCCTCGGCGAGAGTCAGCGCGAGCGTGCGGCAGGCTAAGGTATAGAGCCCGTAGGTATCGGCTACCTGTTTGAAGTCCTCTGAAAGATTTACAGTGACGACGCCGTTTTCGAGCGTTGCGCCAAGCAGCAGAGTGCCGTTGGGGAAGCAGCACCGAAGTCCCTCGGTAACGGGTCCTTCTATCAGCGCGGCGACCTTTTTATAGAGCGAAGGCTCCGAGCTGAAATACCTTGTAACCGGAACCGATATTGCACCGCTCATATTGGGAAACCAGAGCGTTGAGGGCGCCGCTCCCGAGGACGCCGCAAGCTCCTGCTGTTCGACATTCAATGCGACGCGCGGGCTTCTGACTGGAAGCTCGGTGCCGTTTGCGAGCGCGCCGCCGCGCCCCTCGACCGTTACGGTGACGGTGCTGACAGAGGCAAACTCCGTAAGGGTATTGATGACGGCTTCAAGCATTGCGGCTTCGTCGGCGGCAGCGGCAAGCGGAGCGAGCCCGATAAGGTCGAGCTTTGCCTCGCCGTTATCTATCGCAAGGGTAAAGCTCACGCCCGCGGGCAGCACTGTGTTTAGCCCAAGCTCGCTTGCAGCCAAATCGTTTGCAGGCGTTGAGACCATGTACCCGAGGCAAGCCCTTGCTATGCCCTCCTCCCACGGGATAAGCTTTTTGACCGGCACTATATAGCCCTCGTCGGAGCGGTAATAAACAGTCGCCTCGCGGAAGGTCTGCGATGCGTCGGGCGTTTCATCCGAGGCGCCGAGGAACGCGGGCTCCTCGCTTTGAATTTGCTGTCCCGCGGGAAAATACGTAGGGCTCGCCCGGTGCTCCTCCTCCGGTGAAAACAGCCCGCAGCCTGCGCTGCACAGCGCGGCGAGCAATATCAGCGCGGCAAGAAGGACGCACAGCGGGGCATGAGGATTTATCTTGAACATGGGCATTTTACCTCCATCGAATTATATTTAAAGCTATTCGATGGGGACGAAAAAAATGTCAGTATCGGTTAGGTAAGCGCTGATCAATTCAGCTTTATGTAATGCATTTGAGCTGTACCTGACAGAGGGACGGTTCTTTTGTCAGATAAACCTTTCGTTCATTGCAAAAACACAACTTCCTGACAAAAGAACCGTCCCCTTGTCAACGAAGCAAAGCTCCTGCCGCTTCCTCGACTCGAAAACATAACAAAAGAACACTCATGCCGGTTTGCGGCACAGATAGAGCACGAAAAATGTGAAGCGGTCGACCATGCCGACCTTCCCCTGCGGTAACCACTGAATTGATTGGCTTAGTTCGATAGATGTACGAAAGCGGTTGCTGAACGTTTAGGCTTCCCCCTCCGTGGGGAAGCTGTCAGCCGAGCTAAGCTCGGCTGACTGATGAGGGGATTTTCTCGGTAACTATTTAGAAAAAGCAATTGCTTTTGAAGCTCCCCTCATCCACCGCCGTCTTTCGCCGGCGGTCCCCCTTCCCCGCGGAGGGGGAAGGCTGTCGAATAGCTGCTGTCTTCGCTTGCCGCACTGCAATTTCCATTATATAATAAACGGAAATAGAGTGTTTTCTTTCGCACAAACCGTCCCTGCTGTCAGATCGACACTTCGCCGCAGAACGAATTGATCAGCGGTTACTCTTTAACAATGTACCAATCCTTCTCGTTTGCAAGCAGCTCCGGCTCGCGGGCATTCGTTATGCCTCTTATATCTGCGGAGCATATTATGCTGTTCAGACGGAAGTAGAGCGTGACGAACGGTACCTGCTCGACAAAGTACGCCTGGAGCTCGTAATAAGCCTCGCGGAGAGCTTCCTCGGTGCGGGCTTGGTGCAGCCTGTCGATGAGCATACTGAATTTCGAGTCGCCGCAGCCGGTGAAATTGCAGCTCCCGCCGGGGGTGAGGTACGGTGTGGGATCGCAGTCGACGCCGAGGTTGAACCCCACGAGCGCAAGATCCCAATCGCCCGCGGCAAGCGCGGCGGCAAAGGGGCTGTTATCGTCGCCCAAGGTATGCTCGGCGGTTACTACCTCCACGCCGAAGCCGAGCTCGGAAAGCTGTGAGGCTATGATCTGCGCCGCGTCATACCTTGTAGTGTTCTCGGTGGTGGCGCTGGTCAAAAGCTTGACATTAAGCTGTTTTCCGCTGCGCGGGGAGTACCTTACGCCGTCCTCGCCGACGGCGGTAAAGCCCGCGTCAATAACGGCGTTTTGCGCGGCTGTGCGGTCGAAATTCAAAACTGCGCTGCGGCTGTCGTAAAGCCAACTGTCCGGCGGTACCGGCACGTCGCAGACCCTTGCGCGGTTCATGTAGACATTGGTGATTATCCTGCTGCGGTTTATGCCCCTTGCAACCGCAATGCGCATTTCGGGGTCGCCGAACAGACCGCTGTTGTTGAAGAGCAGCACCTCCATGCCCTGCGTCATAACGTCGAGCACTTCTGTCGTGCCCTTCTGGGCATATTTGCCCGCGGTCAAAAGGTTGGTCGGCACCATATTGAGCTGACCCGCCTCGTATGAGGCGAGCGCAGTCTCGTTGGAGTCCCTCGCCTCGAAAATTACCGTCTCGATGTAGGGAGACCTGTCCCACCAGTCGTCATTGACAGTGAGGATTATGATATCGTCCTCCACCCGCGAGGTCTTGTATGCGCCGGTGCCGACGAGCACGCCGCTCTTTTTGATAGGGAACGTAAGCGAATACAGCGCAATAAGCCCCGGTACGTCCATTTGGACCCTGACGGAATGGGTATCAGCCGCCTCCATCGAAATTATGTGAGCGGTGCACCAATAGTAGTAGGACTGCGGCATTTCGCAAAGCGAGAGGTACGTATCGACCGCGTCCTGCGCGGTGAGCATGCCGGAGCCGTCCTGCCACCTTGCGTTCTCCCTCAGCTTGAGGAGCCAAGAGCCGCCGCCCTCGTCTGTCCAGCTCTCGCAGAGGCAGGGGGTCAGCTCGCCCATATCGTCCACGGCAATGAGCTTATCGTAAACGAGCGAGAAGAGATAAAGCATCTCCTCAGTGTTGACGGCGAGAGGATCGTCATGCGGAGCGTTGACGGGCATCGGAAGGTGCAAAACTCCGCCGCTCGAAGGCATTACTGTGGGCACGGGAGTATCGGTCGGCTCCGCAGGGCTGACTCCCCCTGGGCTTCCGCCTGAGCTCCTGCACGCGCAGGTGAAGACGAGCGCCGCCAGAAGAAGCGCCGCAAGCGCCCTCGAAAAGAAAGCTCCATAGCCTTTTTTCTTGATATTATCAAAGCTTTCAGTCTGCGTTTTCAAGCTGTTCACCATAGCGCTTCCGATATTCTTCAAGCGCCCTTTCGACCTTTTTGACGTATGCGTTCGTCTCGCCGTAGGGTATCACGGCAAGCTCGCCGTTGTCGTCGATATAATCCTCGTTATTAAGCCAGCTCTCGAGCCTGCCGTGACCGGCGTTGTAGGCTATGAGTGCATAGCGCGTGCTGCCATCGTATCTATTGAGAAGGTACCTCAAAAGCCAGCAGCCGTAGTCGATATTTTGAGCGGGATCCGAAAGCTGCTCCTCGCTGTACGTCATGCCCCGCATGGAGGCGATCCACTCCGCCGTGGAGGGAAGGAGCTGCATCAGCCCCACCGCTCCGTCAACCGATACCGCGTCGCTTCTGAAGCTGCTCTCGGTGTTGATAACGGCGGCGACAAGGCAGGGAGAAAGCCCGTATTCCTCTGCCGAGTTTATTATCTCCTCGCGATATTTCAGGGGATATATGAAGCCCCTGCCAAGCCTGCCCAACGCAAAATAAACCGCGGCGGCGGCAAGCGCGAGAATTATAAGAGCTGTTATAAGCTTGCCCGCAGCGCCGGATCTGCTGCCGCGTTTGGTCATCGACGTGGGCCCTCCTTTTAAGTGATCGGGTAACGGTTATTTACATCGCTTCACATCTGCCGCAAGGCAGATATATCGCAAGCTCCATTGGAGCTTATATCGCATCCGCAAAGCGGATATATCGCTCCCGAGCCGCGAAGAGGCAGGTGTGCCGGCGCAAGGCTCGACCTGACAAGGGGACGGTTCTTTTGTCAGGTTTTTGAAAACAAGCCGGCTTGACAACGGGGACGGTTACTTCTGTCAAGAGGGAAAGACTGTTTGGTGAACGCAACAATAAATTGACAGAGGAACCGTCACCTTGTCAACGAAAA
>CALEPU010000077.1 GCA_937913075.1 uncultured Clostridia bacterium | reverse complement strand
CAGGAAAGCTCAGACTTGCTTGCGCCAATCCGTTACGATAATGGGAGTAGAACCCATTGGATTCATTGTACATAATGACACCTGATATCGGCGGAGGTTTGTTTATCCAGCATGGATTTAGTACCTATATTGCCGCACGATCCATCGGAGAAAACTGCTGGATTAACCAGCAGGTGAACATCGGCTATAAAGATAATACGGGTTCTCCCGTAATTGGCAACAATGTAACCGTCACCTGCGGCGCAGTAGTACTCGGACCGATAACGATTGGCGACAATGTTACTATCGGTGCAAATGCAGTTGTGATTAAGGACTGCCCACCTGATACGGTTTGGGGCGGAGTACCCGCAAAAAAAATAGGTAAGAGAGAAGAGGATTGATATGAATATGATGCTAAAAATAATGAGTAGAATTAAGAACTGGTTGTTTCGTAGCTCACAAGGTCAGAAAGAAGATCCGTTTAAAAAACTTGAAGAAAGAGGATTGAAAATTGCCGAATCTTCAAAGAAACGTATGCATAGCCCTTATGGGGTCGATCGAATGTTTCCATGGCTCATAGAGATAGGAGAGGAGTGCATAATATCTACAAATGTGGTGATACTTGCACACGACGCAAGCCCTGCAATAACAAACGGCTATACAAAAATGGGTAGAGTTAGCATTGGAAACAATGTGTTTATTGGTCAGGGCACTACGATTCTTTGCGGAGTGAGAATTGGCGATAATGCTATCATCGGCGCAAATTCATTGGTAAGTGATGATATACCGGCGAATAGCGTTTACGCAGGCAACCCCGCAAGGCTGATTTGTACGTATAAGGAATATAAGTCAAAACGCATTAAAGAAATGGAATGTGTACCAGTATTGGATCATGATTGGATTTACTGGAGCGAAAAGGCTTCGCATAAAGAGAAAAATGATGTTAAGGAGCGTTTAAGGGATACACGAATTTGCTACATCAAGTCCAAACCGATCTGAATGCGAAAACCGGAACTATATCCAAAAGGCGCATGGCTCACGCCATGCGCCTTTGATTATCCTGACGGAGCGGGGGAGGCACTGCCTCGACCTCAGTCGTTGTTCTTGGTTTTCCTTCTGATGAAGGAGGGTACATCAAGACCGCCACGGGGGTTATAGCCCGTGGTGCTCTCGCGTTTGCGGGGGGACTCCTTGCGGGGCTCTGCGGGCTCGTCGACTATTTCGCGCTTGCGGGGCTCGGGCTCCGTAACGGGCTTATAATAGTCGGGCTCGACGGCGTCGCGCCTCATGCCGCGGCTGCTGCCGTTAAGGTCGGGGAGCTTGAGCTCGTCGTCCTTGCGGGGAGCGGGCGCCTCGACAGGAGCCTCGGTGGGCTGCTCTATGACAGGCTGCTGAGCGGGAACGGACTTGTGCTCGTTCTCATCCCAGCCGAAGCCGGTGGCAATGACGGTTGCACGGACGGAGTCGCCGAGGGACTCGTCGTTGCTCATTGCGACGATGATGACCGCATCGGGATCGACCACGTTCTCGACCTGCTCACAGCCCTCGCTGAACTCGGTAAGGCTAAAGCCGGTACCGCCGACAATGTGTATC
>CALEPU010000076.1 GCA_937913075.1 uncultured Clostridia bacterium | reverse complement strand
GTCGAGCTTTTCTATCTCGTCCTTTATCTGCTGCGCGGAGAGCTTATTCATGTGGGGATGAGTCATGCTGTGGTTGCCTATGGTATGCCCCGCGTCGTAAATGGCTTTTACCTGATCCGGATACGCCTCCGCCCAGAAGCCGCAGAGAAAGAAGGTCGCCTTGACATTGTATTTTTCAAGCGTTTGCAATATAAAAGGAGTTTTATCGTCATCCCATGCGGCGTCAATCGTGAGGGCGATCTTTTTGTCTTCCCTTGCCACGGAATAGACGGGCAGCTCCTTTTTGAAGGCGGCAAGCACCTCCACCTCGTACTCGTCCGAAGCCATGAGAAGCCCCGATGCGGCAAGCCTCGCGCTCGTTTGCGCAGCGGAGGGCTCTGCCTCAACCATTGCGGCTGTCTCCGGTGTGGGCTCGATATCGGAGCCAAACGCGCTCGCGGAAGCGGGAGCAGCTTTACCGCCCTGTTTTTCACTGCCGCTTTCCTTACCGGAGCCGAGACTGAGAGCAAGCACTATCGCGAGAATAAGACCTGCTGCCGCCGCTGCGACGATGCAAAGGGTCTTTTTTGTTATGACAAATACCTTCATAGTTTTCCTCCAAATCGTTTCTGTTATCTTATATGCGCAAAGCTTCTTCAATATTGCACACGCGCAAAAAAACAACGCCCGTAAAGAGCGCTGTCCGTAAGGTTTTAATCATCGTTTCCGTCTGACGTCGGCGGTTTCTATCGTGATGACCTTCGATGAATTCGATAAAATTATGCGTGAAAGTATCCTGCCGCCGTATTCCTCGGCAAGCTGCGCGGTCCCGAGGTTTGTTGCAAGCAGCGTTGCCCTGCCCGCTTCCTGCCTGTCGCTGATGATATTGAGAAGGGACTCAACGGTAATGTTGTTTACCATGGGTTCCGTACCGAGATCGTCGATAATCAAAAGGTCGGGCAGAGTGAAATCTATCCTTTCGGCGGCGCTGTTATGCAGGTTGTCGAGGATATTCTGTATCAGCCTGTTCGCGGTGAGCTTCAAAACGGAAAAGCCTCTTGACAGCACACTGCCGCCGATGCAGTTCAGCAGGAAGGATTTGCCTACGCCGGGCGGACCTATCAGGACCATATCCTTCCTTTCGTTATCGGGGAAGCTTTCGGCGTAGCTCCTGCAATAATCGTAAATGTTCTTTATGATCCTCTGCTGTTTTGCATCGTCGAGCAGATCGAACCTGAAGCTCTCGAAGTTTTGATCGGGATTTACGCCGGAGCATGCGAACCTTGCGACGATCATCGTCTGCTGCATACACTTGCACGGCTTGTTTTTCACATAGCCGGTATCCTTACACTCGCTGCAAAAATAGACCTGTTCGAGGTAATCGGCTTCAAGCCCCACATCGGCTAACGCCGCCGCGTACTCCTCGCGCTTGCGGGCAAGAATTCCCTCCAAAAGCTTCATAAGCTGAGGGGCGTCGCCGGGAGCTTCGGTTACCTTGTTGGCTATGTCGACGGTAACAGCCTTCATCTCCTTTTGAATTTCCAACGCCCGAGGGCAAAGGGACGAAAGCCTTTCTTTTCTCTGCTCCATCTCACGCCTCGTTATGCTGCGCCTGCGCATCGCTTCGTTTTCAATTACGGTGCGGTCCGACGTTCTTCCGTTAATCGTCATCCTCGTAGAACTCCTCTCCTAAGCTGACGCCCAATTTTTTAAGCTCCTCCTTGGTATAGGTGCCGCCCTGCATATAATTGAGCGCACGTCTTGTCTTGCTCGTGCTCCTTTGAGCCGAGTACGTCTTCTTCTGATACGCCTCGTAGTAGGCTTTTGCGGCTTCGAGCCCGGAAATGCCGTTATCGTGCCAATCCTTAATAATGCGCTTCATGTTGGCAAACTGCTGAGTGCCTTCCGCCGTAAGCTCGGCGGCGAGGTATATCAGCTCGGGGCTGAGGTGCATATCCACCACCCACTCGCGCACCTTTTGACGGTGCTGGTTGGAGGGTCTGCCCTTTAAGTCCGCACGGGCGAAAGCCTCGCGAGTGATCTCCGCTATGCTGTCGTCAAGGCGCGCCTTCTCGCGGAGCTGCTCCTTTGTAACGGCGCCGCCCTTATGCCAAGTCTCAAGAATGGAGTTGAGATAGGCGAAGCTCGGCTTCTCCGCAGCGGTCATCTCGGCACAGGCAAGCTGCACCGCGTCATCGTCAAACCCCCAGCCCTCGGTCCATTTTTCATATAGAGCGAGCTCATCCTGCGTGGGCGAGCGGTGCTGATTCCAGCGCTTGATTATGCGCGCCGCGCCGCTTTTCAGCATACGCTCATCTTCTATTGCCGATTTGACGTCTTCAAGTGTGCGAGCACCCCTTGCCGCCATGCCCCTTGCCGCCGCATCCATATAGGCGACCGCCGTCCTTGCGCCTTTTTTTTCAAGACAATAGGCGACTATGGCGACCGCCGCCTCCGGCTCGAAGCCGAAAACGTCGAGCCAATCGTAGAGCTTTGCAAGCTCAGCTCCGCTCAGTATCCTTGTGCCGAGCACTGCTTGCAGACGGCGCACGAACTCGCCGTATCTTGTATCGCCTTTCAGGGCGCCGCCGGAATAGACGGCACTGCCGACGCTGTTGTACCTTATTTGCAGCGGCTCCTCCGCCAAAACGGTGACGAGCCCAAGCCCCTCCCAATAGGAAAAGGCGGCTCGAAGGTCGTTATCGGTGCAGCCAAGCGCGGCACAGATATCCCCCCTGCTGCCGGAGGGCAGCTCAAGCTGCATGAGCCCATAGAGGTACGCCTTTAAAGCGAGCTCCGGCGCGGCGGGAAGATAGCCCGTAATGAACTCGTTATCGACAGCGGTGACGACCGCCAGTTTCTTGTCCTTTACAAACACGGTATCCATATACTTATATTTTACCACACAATATACTTGTAATCAAGGCAGGGTTGTTATATAATAACATATATTGGTTTTGAGAGGAGTTGGTTTCATCAATGGATGATGGCAGTATATGGCGATGTTTAACATCTGTTTTGCCATCTTTTGCCCATGACCGGGCAGCCTCAGCCTTAATTGCCGGCGCCGCCGTGCAGCCGGAGGGCTTGAGGAGCATAATCATATATGCTGTTCTTTTGGTGCTTTTCGTTTTGATAGGCTCCTATTTTGCGTCTGCGGAGATCGCTTTGGCTTCCGTTAACAAGGTTCGTATGAAGGCCTATGCCGAGGACGGCAACCGCAGGGCAAAGTACGTAATGTACATACTGAACAATTTTGAAAAGGCGCTTTCCACTCTGCTTATCGGCAATAACGTAATGCACATTGGGTGCTCCGCGGTAGCCGCGCTTTTGACGAGGCAGCTTTTTAAGGACACCCCTTATCTTGCTTTGGCTCTTACCGTATCGACCGTTATCGTTACGCTTATCGTGTTTTTGTTCAGCGAAATGCTGCCCAAATCCTACGCCAAGGCATGCAACGAAAAATACTCTCTGCGCATCGGTCACTCGCTCTATTTTTTGATGAAGGTGCTGACGCCCTTCTCGGCGGTGTTTACTTGGATAGGCAAGCTTTTCGGCAAGCTGTTCTCACGCGGAACTCCGGAGCCCTCCGTGACCGAGGATGAGCTTCATGAGCTTATTGAGAACTTTAAGGACGAGCGCGAGGAGGAGGACGACGAGCCGAGCTCCGATATCGACCTCACGACCTCCGAGCTTATGACCAGCGTTTTGAAGTACACCGGCAGAACCGTTGCCGAGTGTTATACTCCGTGGGACAAGGTCGAGAAGCTTGACGCCACGCTGGACACGGCGGATCAGTATGCTCAGTTAAAAAGCTCCACTCACTCGCGTCTGCCCGTATTGAACGCCAAGGGCAACGTGATAGGCGTCGTGCATATCCGCACCTTCTTCCGTCAGTACATAAAGGATAAGGATGAGATGGAGCTCGTCGATCTTTTGGATACCCCCTATTTTGTCCGCCCGGATATGGCAGTGGACGAGCTTTTATTGGATCTTTCCAAGAGCAGGACTCACCTTGCGATAGTCAGCGAGCGCAGCGACATTTTGGGCATAATAACCGTTGAGGATATTCTGGAGGAGCTCGTCGGCGAGATATACGACGAGTATGATTTCAGCACGACGGGGCAGCTTCCGGAGGTGACAAAATGATCTGGTGGGCTATACCCGTGCTTATGGTATTGGTTTACTTCTCCTCCGTCTTCTCGGGTTCGGAGATAGCTTATTCCTCCGCGAATGAGACGCGCCTCGGCATACTTGCCGACAGGGAGGGCAACAGAAAGGCGAGGACAGCGCTGCAAAATTACAGCCGCTACGACAACCTTTTGAGCACCATACTGATAGGCAACAACTTCGTCAACCTCGCTGCATCTACTATATCGACCCAGCTTTTCGTAACGCTTCTCAGCTCACGCATGAGCGAGAACCTTTCCGCAGCGGTATCGACGGCGGTCATGACGATAGTTATACTCATCTTCGGCGAGATCGCGCCGAAGATAGTAGCTTTGGACAACGCCGATAAATTTGCCATGGACAAAGCGGCCTTCCTGCGTGGACTGGGGTACATATTCTTCCCGCTGGTATGGTTAGTGACTAAGCTCGTCGCGGGTGTATCAAAGCTTTGGGCAAAGAGCGTTACCGACGACAGCACCGTGACCGAGGACGAGCTTGCCGATATAATCGACACCGTTGAGGACGAGGGCGTTATAGACGAACAAACGAGCGATCTTTTGCAGTCCGCTCTCGACTTCCCCGATATCTGCGCATACGAGATAATCACCCCGCGAGTGGATATGGTCGCGATCGACATAGACGATGAGCCGGAGGAGATAATCGAGACCATACTTTCCTCAAACTTCTCCCGCATACCCGTTTATGAGGACAGCATCGACAACGTGATAGGCGTCGTGCATCTTAACGAGATATTGAAGGCCGTCGCCGACGATGCGCCTCTCGACCTCAGGGCTCACATGCTGCCGGTATGCTACATACACAAAACCACCATACTGCCGCAGGCGCTGCGCGAGCTGCGCGACCGCAAGCTGCATCTTGCCATAGTCACCGACGAGTACGGCGGCACGATGGGACTTTTGACCATGGAAGACATATTGGAGCAAATTGTCGGCGATATCTGGGACGAGAGCGACGTAGTTGAGGATGAGCTCGTGAAGCTTTCGGACGACACCTACGAGTGCGACGGCGATATGCGCATATACGATCTGCTCGACGAATTTGATATCGACGACGATGATTTTGACGACGACAACGCCACCGTCGGCGGCTGGGCGATAGAACAGCTCGGCGGGTACCCCGCAAAGGGCGACTCCTTCGACTTTGAAAACCTGACCGTCACGGTAAAGCAAATTCAGAACCTCAGAGTTACAAGACTGCTCATAAAGGTTCACGAAAGGATCGAGGAGCCCGACGAGGACGATATCGACTGGGAGAAAAAGCCGGAATAAATATATTGAATAAAAGTATTGACTTTATGGGGAAAAACTGCCAAAATGTTACTTGGGGTATTTCCCCCTTTAATTATGGTTTCAGGAGGGCTTTACAGCATGTTGTTCACATCCGATACAACCGTTGAAGAAGTAAAAAGATTTATCGAAGATAACGATATAGAGATGGTCGATTTTAAAATGACCGATATTGACGGGCGTTGGCGCCACATCACCATCCCTTCGGAGCGTTTTAATGAGGACACGATGAAATACGGTATCGGCTTCGACGGCTCCAACTACGGCTATGCTCCCGTTGAGAACAGCGATATGGTTTTCATACCCGATCTTTCCACCGCTGCTATCGACCCGTTTGCCGAGATCGCGACCCTTACCATGAGCGGCGACGCCATGATAATCGACCGTCCCGCAAACCGTCCCTTCGATCAGTATCCCCGCAACGTCATCAGGAGAGCCGTTGAGTATATGCGCGAGACCGGCATCGCCGATACCATGATCATAGGGCCGGAGTTCGAGTTCCACGTATTCGATGAGATCCAGTTCGAGTCCCGTCCCAACTGCGTCAGGTGTGAGATCGACACCGAGGAGGCCGATTGGAACACCGGTTACGGCGACAACGGCTTCCAGATACCCCACAAGGGCGGCTACCACATCAGCGCTCCGCAGGACAGGTATTATAACCTCCGCAGCCACATGTGCACCCTGATGGAGGATTGGGGCGTTAAGGTAAAGTATCACCATCACGAGGTCGGCGGTCCCGGTCAGCTTGAGATAGAGGTCGAGCTTGCCGACGTTGAAAAGATGGCGGACAACACCATGGTCACCAAGTACATAATCAAGAATGCCGCCGTTGAGGACGGCTGCACCGCCACCTTTATGCCCAAGCCCATTTTCGGCGAGGCTGGCAACGGCATGCACGTCCACATGCTTTTGACAAAGGACGGCAAGCCCCTCTTCTATGACGAGCACGGCTATGCTCAGCTTTCCAAGCTTGCGCACAACTTCATGGGCGGTCTTTTGAAGCACGCCAAGTCCCTCTGCGCGATCACCAACCCCTCCACCAACTCCTTCAAGCGTCTTGTTCCCGGCTTCGAGGCTCCGGTCACGATCGGCTACGCCACCGCAAACCGCTCCGCCGTTATCAGGATCCCCGCTTACGCAAAGAGCCCGATGTCCAAGCGTTTCGAGCTGCGCAATCCCGACGGCACCTGCAACCCCTACTACGCATACGCGGCAATACTGATGGCGGGTCTTGACGGCGTAATCAACGAGATCGATCCCGCCGCGAACGGCTGGGGCCCTTACGACTTCAATCTGTTCGATCTTCCCGAGGAGGAGAAGGCGAAAATAGACGCGCTGCCCACGAGCCTTAATGAGGCGCTCGACGCCCTTGAGGAGGATCACGAGTATCTTACCCGCGGCGGCGTATTCCCCGAGAGGCTTTTGAACATCTGGGTCGCACGCAAACGCGCCGAGGCGAACCGCATCAATTCCATCCCTCATCCCGCTGAGTTTGAGCGCTATTTTGATTTATAAGCCGAAGGAATAACAGTAATGAGCAAAGCCCCGTTTCCCGACGGGGCTTTCAGCTTGATGGCAAAGCCCGTTTGCTGCCCTTCCCCTACAGAGGGGAAGGTGTCAACGAGCCTTTTAGGGCGAGTTGACGGATGAGGTGGTGGCTGGAGTTGTGTTCAAAAAACTTAGTAAAATCAAGAACTTCTACCACCTCTTCCACCGCTTCGCTGCGCTTGCGGTCCCCCTTCCCCTCGGTAGGGGAAGGTTGTATGCTTGCGTGCAAAAAGGGTTTGTCAGCGGTCTGAAAGCCCCGTTTCCCGACGGGGCTTTGCTTTACATTTGCGAGTCTTTCAGTCAATATCAAAGCTGCGTTTGATGTATGCGCATTTGCCGATATCGACCGCGGTGAGTTTAAGAAGGCCGTCCCTTATTTCGGCGCACCTTATAAACGCCGATGCGAAAAAGCTCTTTTCATCCCGTGAGAGTTTTTTTATATTTACCGCTCTTTCAAAGAAGCCGCGAGCTTGCTCGTGTGAAATCGAAAATAGCTCTTCTTCTGTATCTATCCGGCGCAAACGCATACTTGCTTTATAGCAGCCGTCCCGCAGGTCGGCAAGCTTTACTTCAAATTCCTCGCTCCTTTCGCCCTGCTTTATCCTTGCAAGCAGAGCGGCAAGCTCCTCGGCCTTCTGATCCATCTTCTTGCCGATGATTGCGCCTGTACCGGCACCTACTGCACCGCCGATGGCAGCGCCGATGGCGGCGGCTTTTGCATCTTTACCGATAAGGGCACCGACACCTGCTCCAAGGGCAGCACCGGCTCCGGTACCTACGAGGCTTCCTTCAGCGAGTTTGCTCATCGATGAGCATCCGGGCAGCAACAGGGCTGCGAGCATGAGAATAGAAATTGTACGTTTCATAAAGCTTAAAAGATTGTGTTTTAGATTGTTGCAAGTTTATCCATTACCAGCACCACAAGCTGCTCGACGCGAGGTTTGTAGTCTGTGTTGGCATCTTTGAGATAGCGGTGGGCTATGGCGGCGCATACCGTGACGGCATCGTGTCCGAGGTGGGCGGCGAGACCGGCCAGGGCGGAGCCCTCCATCTCAAAGTTAGTCACCTTGTAATCGCCGTAG
>CALEPU010000075.1 GCA_937913075.1 uncultured Clostridia bacterium | reverse complement strand
CGGCGCGGTCTCCATCAAATATATCACCTGCATGTCATTCGGGGTGAAAAACCCGGTCAGGCACGAACCGACAATGAAAATATAGGGGTTGGCGGCTGTCATGCATATAAGCATTCCAAGACCCATGCCTAGAGTGTTTATAAACAGGAATATCTTGCGGCCGAAGCGGTCCGCCAGGGTACGGTAGAGCGGGTTGACCGCAGTCAGGATATATGTGGGGATCGTGGCGATAGCCATCACGCTTACAGCGCTGCCGTATTCGGCAGTCGTCGTATCCGCGTTCGGTATCCGGAACAGGTCAAAGATCATATAGGGCTTCATGACGCCGTTGATATTCGAGCTGATCTCATCCGCAATATAGATGACGGTCAGGATGACCAGGAGGAACCAGAAGCTGTGGATCAGCGTCTGTTTCATTTGAAGCTTTTCAAGCTTTTTAAGCTCCGCCGCACCCCTCACGAGCTCGGCGAGGTCGCCCCTGTATCTTGCAAAGAGTATCGAAAATGAGGTGAGCATAACGCTCTCCGGCACTATCTTTGACACCGAGCCGAACACCTGCGAGTCGGTGACGACGAGCGCGGGCGGCTCTTTTAAAGCCGCGAGCGTGGCGGCAAGCTCGGTATCCTGACAGCAAACGGCAGTGCAATGGGAGTCTAAAACGTCTCTCAGCACCTGCTGCTGGGGCATAATGACTCTGCCCTTGGGAGCAGCCTCGTCGATGGGCATAACGAGCACCACTACGGAGCCGGGAGCGAGCTTATCCGCAATGACCCGTCTGTCGCTTGCCGTAAGCTTTGCGAAGGCGCCGAGCCTGTCTTTCAGAGCGTTTACGTTCTCCCCCGTTGCCGCGCTGACGAAAATGCCGTGCTCGTCAATGTTTTTACGCTCCGAGATGAGGTCTGCCTTGTTAAAGGCGACTATATACGGCAGCTTCTTTTCGTTAAACAGGGCTACAAGCTCCTCATCCTGCCTGCTCATGCCTGCTTCGGCGTCGACAACGAGCACCGCGATATCCGTTTGCTCTATAATGCGGCGGGCTTTTTTAATGCGTTTTTCACCGAGCTCACCCTCGTCGTCAAGCCCCGGAGTGTCTATGATGACTACGGGACCCAAGGGCAAAAGCTCCATCGCCTTTTTAACGGGGTCGGTCGTGGTTCCCTTCACATCGGAAACGACGGAAAGCTCCTGACCGGTCACGGCGTTTACAAGGCTCGATTTGCCCGCGTTGCGCATACCGAAGAAGCCGATATGCAGTCTGTCGGCGGATGCTGTATCGTTAAGACTCATCGTGCTGCTCCTTTCTGTTTGTCGATCGGGAGCTTCCCCATCGGCTTTCGTCTTTCGGCTTTCGGCTTACAGCTTTACGTTGCCCGCGTCGGCGGCAGGCGCGAAAATGGACTCCGCCTGCTCAGGCGTTAAGGTAACGCCGAACACGTCGCGGTAATAATCGACCGTGCGCTCGATTATGTCTATATCCTCGAAATACTCGGGATATGCGGTCTTTGCGAGCCACAGCAGGGTGATGGGCGTATCCGCGCCGGGGGTATAGCTGCGGTACATGCCAAGGGGCATCTTGTAGACCCGCTGCTGCTTTACGGCGTCTATCTCGCTCCAATCGTAGTTGCCGACCTCGTTGTTATAGAGGGTATCCGGCACTGCGGTGGTGAAGTTGGTTATGAATATGAGCGAGGGATCCCATGCGTACACCTGCTCCATATTGACGGCGACGGAGTTGTCTGTGGCAAGCTCGTTCGCCACGTTGACTGCGCCTATCGCCTCGGCCCACCACTCGCCGAAGAACTTGCGTCCGGAGGTGAGCATATTGGTCTCGCTGTACTGGAAGAGGAAGAATACGCGCTCGCGCTCCTCCTCGGGAATATCCTTAACGCGGTCCTGTACGAGCTTATACATATCCTCGGAATAGGTCTTGACCTTATCCGCCTTGGCGTTGGCGGGGAATATCTCGCTGAAAAGCTCTATCCAGTGGTTCAGAGTCTCTATCGCGTTGTAATCCCATTTGTTGACTGAGACGGCTATCGCGGCAAAGCCCGCGGCGCGGAGCTGCTCGCCAAGCTCAGGGCTTGAAGCGGAATAAAACACCACGTCGGGATCGAGCTTCATAAGCTCCTCGATATTGACGCTGGAGCCGTCGATAAAGCCCGTCTCGGCATTTAATATCTCGGGATACAGCTCGCCCAAAAGCCCGTTCTTGGCGGCGAGCATGCTTGCGGGAGCCATGCCGACTATCTTCTCGGCAGAGTCAAAGAATACCGTGAGCACCGAAGGCAGCGGGAATATGTCGCAGACGACAATACGTTCGACGGTGTTAGGCACTTCTACCCTGTTGTCGTTATGGTCGACTACTGTATGGGTGGCAGTGGGATCGTTCTTTTTGCCCTCTGAACAACCGACGAAAGCAAATGCGCACAGCAGCATGCAGACGGCAAGCATCAGGCTCAAAAAGCGTTTAATGTTCATGTTTTTTCCTTTCCTTTAACGGGACCTGCCCGATTTAAAGCAATTTAATTACAGCTCCGAGGTCTTTGACAAGATCCGGAATGTCCTTTCTGAATATCCTGCCGGAGAAAGCCTCGTGCGGCAGGGGGATAAAGCGCTTTTCCGCAGGCACTATCGGCTTAAAAAGCGGATCGGCTATGACGGTATCGGCAGAGCTTATCGCCTCTATTATATCGTCCTCATCCGGAGCGCAGATATCGCACCGGCGAAGATAAGGCGCATTGTCCTCCGCAGCGCAGACGACACAGGCGTCCTTCCCCGTATCGAGCTTTATCGCCTCGGCAAGCGCGAGCGAGCGCACGCCCTCGCCTATTACGGCAATACCGCCCCTTGTCTTACAGGCGTCTTGCCCGAGGAGCGTCTGCTTTTCATGGGAGGCGCCGCTGTTAGCTGCGGAACGAAGCCTCGATATGAGGCGTTTTGAGTATTCGCCTGCTGCGGGCAGGCCCAAGACGTACGGCGTGCCGAAAATGCTTTCGAGCGCCCTTGCGGCGGGGATACCTGCGGCGGAGACAACGAGATTGACATGCGCCGCGCCGAGCCGTTGGAGCTCCTCAAACCGACAGCCCATTGCAAGTGGGACGTTCGGCTCAAAGCCGCTGCTGCGGAGCCGCTCGGCAACTGACTTATCCTCACCGTTTATCGAAAAATCGAGCGGGGTTAGCCCCAGAATATTGCAGGAGAGGCGCTCGGTCCTCTTGATATCGCGTTTTGCAAACCTGCGGACGACCGCTTCGAGCGCCATGCCGGCGCCCTTGATATAGGTTTCCATGCCCGCCGTCGCAAATCCGAAGGAGGGTATTCCCGTTCTTGCCTCAATAACACTTGCGGCAGCTTCAAAATCGAAGCCCGTCATAGCGGGTATGGGCGTGCCGGCGACTGCAATGAAATTGGGGTTGAGCATTTTTGCGTCGCGCACGACGTCGGAAATGAGCTTTTCATCGTCGCCCATTATGGCCTCCATCTCGGAAAGGCCCGATATGTAAACCATGCTTTCCATATCATACCAGCGCGGCTCGTCATGGGTAGAGTAGGTCGAATTGCAGCCGGATGCGTCGTGCATTATCACCATGCCGCCGAGCTCGAAAAGCGCGGAGCAGACGCCGAAAACGTCGGCGCTGTATGTCGAAATAAAGCTTGCCGTCTGTTTCATACGCAGCACCCACAGCCCAAGCCCTTTATCTGCACCAGCTCACGCATGGGCTTGGTGTTGAGCCGAGCTTCTTTAATGAGAGTACAAAGCTTTATTATAGCCTGATAGCCGAACATTCCGCCGCCCTCCACAATATTGACGAAATTGTCGGTGTTTAAAAAGTATGCCGCCTTTTGCCCTATGGCAAGGTAATGCTCGCCAACATCCTCTGTAAAGCGCATCTTCGCGTGGACCGCAGCGCAGACCGTAAGCTCGGGATGTGAGCGCTTTAACAGCTCGAAGTCCTTCTTCTCCTCGCCGGAGAAGCTGTCTGCGTAGACTCTTTTGACGTTGAAGCCGGCGTCTAAAAGCAGCCTGCAAAGCCCCAAGGGACGCGGCACTGCGGTATAATCGACGGCGATCGGCGTATTTCCGACGACCTTCAATGCCTCGGCAAGCGCCTTTTTGCACTCCTCGCGCTTTGCGGCGTGGTTCGGCGGCTCGGCGGAGATAAGGCCGCATAGGGTATCGAGCTCAGCCTCGATCTCGTCATAATCAAGGCTGAACGGAAGGTATACGTGCCGTCCGCCCAAGCGGCGCGAAAGCTCGTCGCCGCCCGCCTTAGCCGCGGGGTAATAGCTTATGTAGAGCGAAGCCTCGCCCATATTTTGATACTCCTCGTAAGTTTGGCAGGAGGTTATCTCGTGAAGGCGCTTGTGGGAAGCTTTGATCAGAGCAACAAGCTCGCTGTCCTCGTCGGTGGGCAGGTCGTTGCCGATTATGGCGACGGCGTCTTTATTAAGCTCCCGCGGCTTTATCAGCGAATACAGGCGGCTCCGCATTAATTGATCCGGCGTCAAGCCGCTCTTTCGCATTATGGGGTTCATATAACAATCGGTGAAGTCGATATCGGGAAACCTCTCTTTCAGCGCGGCATACGCCGCCTCGATATCGCAGCCGGAGAAATGATGCACACAGCTTGTATAAACGAGCACTGCCGGCGGGCGTTTGCCCCTTGCGGTAAGCTTGCCGATTATATCCGAAACGCCCTCGACTATGAGCTGCTCCATATCGCCCTCCAAGAGGTCGCGTTCTCTGACGGCGACGGTGGAAAACCGCTCCTCGGCGTTCATTTCGGCAGCGGTCAGCACCACGCCTCGGAGACAGCCTGCGGCACAGACGAAGATCTCATGCGCCTCAGGTATGAGCATTCCCGTGTGGACTATGTTCCAAGTACCGCGCGCAGGGGACGAGTATTCAAGTCCTGAGATAAACGGCGCGGGAAAAGAAGCCTCGCCGATCGCGACGGCGGCTCCCTCGCGGAAGAAGGAGGCGCCGCATTCTATGGTGCTTGCGCCAACGCGTTTCAGCATAATTTCACCCCGCAGGCATTAAGCAGTTCCTCCGCCAAGCGGCGGTACTCCCCCGCCATCTCGCTTTCGGGATACGCCTCTATAACGGTCTTGCCCTGCTCCTCAGCCATCGGCACCAGCTCGCTGTGCGGCAGTATGCCGACGATCTTGCTCTCGATATCGGAAGCCAGCTCCTCGACCTTCTCGCGCTCGTTTTTGACGTTGCGGCTGTTTAATATAAGCCCACCGAGTCCCGCATAGCCGCGGTCGCGGAAATTGTTGACCGCCACGGCAATGTTCGCCGCCGCGTGTATCGCCATGTTTTCGCCGGAGGTCACTATGAACACCTTATCGGCGTAACCCTGACGCATGGGCATAGAGAAGCCGCCGCAGACCACGTCGCCAAGAACGTCGTAGAATACGATGTCGGGACGGTACGCCTCGTAAGCGCCCTTCTCTTTGAGCTTATCGAGCGCGGCTATTATGCCCCTTCCCGCACAGCCGAGCCCCGGCGTGGGACCTCCGGCCTCGACGCAGATCACTCCGCCGCAGCCTATGGTCACCATATCGTCGAGTGTGAAGGCGCCGCCTCCGCGAACAAGCTCGAGCACGGTCGCTGTTTTCGTGCCGCCGTGCAGACACGAGGTCGAGTCCGCTTTGGGATCGCAGCCGATCTGCATGACCTTTAAGCCCCTGTCCGCCAGTGCCGCGGCAACGTTTGAGACAGTGGTGGATTTGCCTATGCCGCCCTTGCCGTAAACCGCTATTTTGATCATACCTTTTTACCTCTTTTTGTCCTCGATCAATTCATCATTCCCGCGTGGTCTCCCCTGCCGACGACGACCTCGTAGCCTATTGCCCGCATCCTTCTTTCAAGGCAGGAGCGGCACTCTGCCGACTCCTCGCCGGTGCAGATCTTGTTGTCATACAGCAGATACTGCTTGCGCACCTCAGTAGGCGAAAGATTGGGCATTATGACGTTTGCGCCGGCAAGCACGCCCTTCTCGCGTCCCATCGGGTCTATCGTGCCGAGTGCGGTGGTCGCGGGCAGCAGTACGTCCGGCAGCATTATTCTTGTGAGGGCAAGCATTATGAGCGTCTGCCTCAATGTTCCCGCTTTCATATCCTTAAACGGAGTATCGTGGTGCGGAATGAAAGGACCTATGCCCACCATGTGCGGTTTGAGATCCGCCATGAATAAAAGATCCTCCGCAAGATGCTCGGGGGTTTGATAGGGCGAACCCACCATACAGCCGCAGCCGACCTGATAGCCGAGCTCCTTTAAATCATAAAGGCATTGTATGCGGTTTTTAAGGCTCAGCTCCTTCGGGTGGAGCATGCCGTAATGAGCTTCGTTTGCGGTCTCGTGCCGCAGAAGATAGCGATCGGCTCCCGCCTCCTTCAAACGGCGGTAGGACTCATAGCTTCTCTCGCCGAGCGAGAGGGTTATAGCGCAGTCAGGATACGCCTCACGGATGCCCGAAACTATATCGCACATACGGTCGTCGTCAAAATACGGGTCCTCTCCTCCCTGCAAAACGAAGGTGCGGTAGCCGTATTCATGACCTGCGGCGCAGCAGTCCATTATCTGCTGCTTTGTGAGGCGGTATCTTTCGACGTTTGCGTTGCCGCACCTGATACCGCAGTAGTAGCAGTTGTTGCGGCAAATATTTGTAAATTCCACAATCCCCCTCAAAAAGATGCGCTTGCCGTAATGCTCCTGCGCGATACGGCTCGCGTGCTTACAGGCAAAGTCGAGCTCTTCGTCGGTAAAGCTTAAAATAAGCTCGGCAAGCTCACCCTT
>CALEPU010000074.1 GCA_937913075.1 uncultured Clostridia bacterium | reverse complement strand
TGCCGCGTTTATTTATTTGAGGGCTTTTCTATCGAGTGATTAATGCAACAGCCCCGTCAAAAAAGGAATGGAATTCGTGCTATTCGATCTCCTGCTCGAGCTCGTTGAACTGCTTTGCGGAAAAGAATTCCCCAAGGGTGATATCAAGTCCGTCACAGAGCTTTTTGATGAGGTTGATAGTCAGCTCCTTTCGTTTCGGATCGACCATGCTGTAAACGGACGACGGCGTAACGCCGGAGAGCGTGGCAAGCTCGTTTAGCTTTATCCCGCGCTCGGCACAAATTTCCAAAAATCTTGCAACAACAGCCTGCTTGATCATACGCACCCCTGATTAATAATAATATATTTGACGCACCTGCGTTTACGCACTTGCGTATATTGTGACCCAGTGGTAGAATATATCCGATGAGGTTGCATTGAGCATCTGTTAATAACGGAATGAACGCATCAATTCAATTAAATGTCTATTTGAGGAGGGGGTCATTGTATGAAGTGTAATATATGTGGAGAGGAGCTTGCCGAAGGCACTGCGTTATGCCCAATATGCGGGGCTCAGCTGGCGCCGTCTTCTCAACCCGCAGCGGTTCGCGCGGAGGCTCCTGCGGATATTTCTTCTTCCAAGGATCGAAATGAGATTTTCGCCTTGTTGGACGAGGCGGAGCAAACCGCCTTCAAGCTCGATACGTTATATGCGCAATATCGCAATGCGGATGAGGGCTTAAATTTTAATCCTCAGGTACCCGTTAATCGTACCGGTCTGATTTTGTTTATTGTCGGCTGGGCAACCATATGGGTTTTCGGCGCAGGTCTGATTTTGGTTGTGATAGGCGCTATCCTTAAAGGCAAAGAAAACAAGCGCGTTGAAGCCGAAAAGAGCAGGCTCAGAAATATAGCCTACGACAAACTTCACAAGAAGCAGGATGAAATCCTCAAGGAGATCCCCGAGGTCTATAACAGCAGCAGCATTTGCGGGCGCTTCCCGCTCCAGTATACAAACCTTGATGCCGTCGATAAGATAAGGTCATACATTACCAATATGCGTGCCGACACCCTCAAGGAGGCTTTCAATATTTTGGAGCAGGAATATCATAATCAAAAGATGCTAAATGCGCAGCTCCGCACTTTGGAATCTCAGCTCAATACCGAAATGGCTGCGAAGGGCGCTTACAATGCCGCAGTTGCCGCCGCAATAGCGAACTCTCAGGCTGCATACTATGCACGCAAAACATACGAAGCAGTTTACAACAGCTAAAGGAGGAGATGCCTATGAGTTGTCCGTTTTATTGGTGGAACAATCATTTTGCATGCAGGAAGTCGGGCAAGGATGTAAACGAAGACGTCTACTACAAATACTGCCGCGGGTACGATTACAGAGACTGTCCTATCTATAAGGGGCAGGATTCCTCCTCCGGCGGCTGCTATCTTACAACCGCCTGCACCGAAGCCATGGGGCTGCCGGATGACTGCAGGGAGCTGCAGGTGCTGCGTTCCTTCCGCGACGGCTATATTAAAAGACTCCCCAACGGCAATGAGGAGATATGCGAATATTACTTCGTCGCACCACAGATCATTTCGGTCATAAACGAAACGGAAGCGCTGCCGCGGAAAGTCTTTGAGGCAATGTACCGTGAGCTTGTCGCACCTTGCGTCGCACTGATAGACGACGGCGAGCTCGATTCGGCGTACACCCGATATAAAAGCTATGCCGAAATGCTTAAATGCAAGTACCTGAGCTGATGCAGGAGTAGGAAAATGATAGATGCAGAATTGATTAAAAAAGCCGAAGAAGGCGATCTGGACGCGATGAAAGAGCTTGCGGCAAAATACGCGGATAAAAACAGCCCCGACATCAATCACGAACGCGCTTTTGCTCTATACTGCAATATTTACAGACTTGACCCGTCAGACCATTTTGCCGCAGTTAATCTCGTCATAGCATACGCTCATGGAGTAGGAACTCCTGCTGATGAGGGAATGGCATATAAGATAGCTTTAGAGCATTTAGCATCAGCAAATGATGATGCTGGGTCAATGGCATTATTAGGGATAGATTGGGAACATTTCAGCATTGAAAAGCAGATCGCATGGTTTGACAATGCCGCCTCAAACGGAGCAAGTGATGCGTACAGATATCTTGCTTTCATCTACAGCACGGGATTGTACGGTATTGAAATAGATAAATCCAAAGCTGACCACTATGCCGAAATGTGCGCTTCGTCAGATTTATCAACAGGCGAACTTAAAGAATGGATCGCAGAATTAAAACAAAAATGCATCAATTGCGATAAAGTATTTAAGTACGTAGCCGGTCAACTTCTTTCGTCCTGCGCAAATTCATTGAAGTTCAGTAAGCGCGGGCACGTTTGCGAAATAGAAAAACCGGATCAGCTTGATACTGCGCTTGATCAAATGCGCTGTACGTTCTATCCGGAACCAGATGCGCGCGTTGCGATATTAAATACGTTAGAATTACAGGGCGCTGCCTACTTTGGTCTATACATCGATGATTATTCCGCACAGAGGGGCGACGTCAATTGTTTAAACAAAGCTATAAGCGCATATCAGAAGGCTGTCCCATTTAGATCTGATGCTCCGAGCAAATTCGTTCGCGAGTATATAAATCTTTGCGCAGTAAGAGCAAGACTTGAGGGGAAAAGCTACGATGGCGAGATATATAAAACGTTGATCGATTATTCGTCGAAATATCCCCAAGGCGGCGGAGAAGCAATGATGGGGGTTGCGGTCGATTATGTAAATGGCGATGATTGCCTTCCCCAAGATACCGCAAAAGCATTTTTCTACACTAAAAAAGCAGTTGAATTAGGCAACACCCAAGCAAAGGAAAACCTGATGAAAATGTACTTTCTGGGTATTGGTACCGCAAAAAACTATCGCGCTACGCAGGATATCGCAACTGAGCTTGCGCCTTCCGGAAATTTTGCTGCCAATCAATATCTTGGTATCATAAACGCTGACGGGCTTCTTGGGTATTGCGATTTGCAGGCAGCGGAAAAGTATTTGAACGCCGCTCTTTCCCTTGCCGGGAACGATGAGAATGCTCTGCGCGGCACCGAAAGGATATTGGCAATAGTGTTCAAACGAACCCAGCGGTATTTGGCTGCGTTCCGCATATATGAAAAATATGCTCTGAAATCCGATCCGGATTCGGAATACGACCTTGGAATAATGTACTATAACGGTTGGGGAACGGAACAGAATCTCAACATCTGTGCCTATTGGATGAGGCGTTCTGCTTCGCATGGCAACAAGAGCGCGATCGACTTTATTCGCTCCAATGGGATAAGCTTGGCTTAACGCCCTCAGCCGAGCCTATGCCCATGCTTCCATTGTTGAACGAATTATATAAGTATTTAAAAGGAGAATTCTGCACATGAGAACTTGTGGAACTTGTGGAATAACACTGTCGGAGGATGCCGCCGTCTGCCCGCAGTGCGGAACGCCGGTGTCAAAAACACAGCCTGCACTCGAGCCGTGGAAGCAGAAGCTCGTCAATTCCGCGTTTGGCATGTCGCTTGCGGGGTTGATTTGCTCTGTAACGGGCTATGTAGCCATAGTCGGCATTATACTGAGCGTTATCGGCTCTTCCAAGGTAAAAAAGGCTTACGAAGCCGGCTGTGCCTGCGGAAAGCTGAAAGCAGCGAAGATACTTTCGATAATTGGTATGGTTGCGGGCGCTGCAACGATTATCGTCCTTATACTTTGCATTGCTCTGCTCAACAGTCAGGGTGCGTTCTGATACCTTTTCGCTGACGACTCCGCTCTATATCGTTCTGTGACCGCCGGCAGCAGGTCAAGGGGGACTCATACTGCCGGACGGTTCCGAATCACAGGGCGGTCCGGAGCCGTAAGAGCACACGATAGCAACACCGTGTGCTTTTTATTTCCTTCGGTTTTTCGATCTTCTCTTTAACGGTCAAAGCGCGGCTTCGCCGAGAGCGAGCGTCCCAGCATTGCTTCGGCCTTTTCAACCTCGCCTGCGGCAAGCGCGGCTCTGACGTCTGTCGAGCTTATGCGTCTGCCCGAATACAGCACCGGAGGTACGACCGTTACGCCTGCGCCGTAGCCGCGGCAAATACGCATCAAAAGCTCCGCGTCGCCTTTTCCGCCCGCTCCGAAGCGGTGATCATAGCCGCAAACTATGTGCTTTGCTTTGAGAGCGCCGATCAGCACGTCCTCAATAAATTCCTCCGCAGGCATATAACGAAGGTGCTCAAACCGAGGGCATATCAAAAGCTCGACTCCGAGCTTGCCGATAAGCCCCGCCTTCTCCTCAGCGCTGCAAAGCGCCGGTATGCGTTCGCCCTCGGGAAGGAATGAGTTGCGGGGCAGATCGGCAAAGGTGAACACCGCGGGCATAAGCTTATCAGCCCGCGCCAACTCCACCGCGGCGGATATCACCGCCCGATGACCCAGATGCACCCCGTCAAACGTGCCGAGCGCTATCGCGGTGGGCAAAGCGGGACGGTAAAATATGTTGTCGGTCATTTCCATATAAATCAATGCTCCGGCGGGCGCTCGCCCGTTGCATATTCGCCGAGGACGTTCGCCCAGTTCTCGGGATATCTTGCCGTGTACCTTGTCGAGGCGGTGTGCTGCGCGCGTTTCAGCCTCGCGGCGCCGATGCTTGCCGTTTTCCCGCCGCGGGCGCTCTGCTTTGCCGCTTCGCTTTGGCGGACAAGGGCCTTGCTTCTCGACCAAACGCCCGACCATATCACGGAGGGCAGCCCGACGGCAGGCAGATATAAGGGCCCCAATATCATGGACTGCACGGTGTGTCCGTACTCATGTATGGCTATGCGGCGGCAGAAATCTTCTCCCCAGCTCTGCGGTATGAATATGAAAGTGCCGAGAGAAAACGCTCCGTTTTGGCTGAACAATCGGTTCTTTTTAAACAGAGTGACGACTGCGCCGTGAAAACGGAACCGCTCCTGCCTGCCCAATAGGAGCAATACCAACAGCCCGACAAGGTTCTGCGGCAGCCCCCATGTCCATTGCAGCAGCACAAAAAGCGCCGCCCGACAATGCCGCGGCAAACGCGATATAAGGCCCGTTTTGTGCTCTCTGCCTTCCAAGCGACGCTCCTTTAACGTTTGTTGACGATATTATAATGTAAAAACCCCCGGCGGTCAATCTTGTTATGACGCAAGCGTCACCTGCGCGGCGGTATTGGCTGCGGCATCCGCCATTGCTGCTTTTGCATCGAGCTGGCGGTAGGTGTGCAGTATGATGACAAAACCGACGATCGCCGTCAAAAGGTCCGATACGGGCATGGAATAAAGCACTCCGTCCAGCCCGAAGAACACAGGCAGCAGCAGCGCGAAGCCCACGCCGAAGACTATCTCCCTTACCATCGAAAGCGCTGTGGAGGCGACGGCCTTGCCCATCGCTTGGAGGAATATGAAGGTCGCCTTGTTAACGCAGGCGAGCACCATCATGCAAAGGTAAATGCGGAAGGCTCGTACCGCGAACTCGGTGTAGTATGCGCTCTCATTCGCCGCGCCGAATATGCCTATAAGCCCCCGAGGGAACAGCTCCACGGCTAAAAGTGCCGCAAGCCCGACAGCCGCCTCGCAGATGAGCAGCAGGGTAAAAAGCTTCTTAACACGGTCGAATTTCGCCGCACCCATATTGAAGCCCACTATCGGTATGCAGCCCGCCGCCATACCGACGACTATCGAGATGACTATCTGAAAGAACTTCATCACTATGCCGACGACCGCCATCGGTATCTGCGCGTACTGTTCGAGCCCGAAAACGGGGTCGAGCGCACCGTACTTCCTAAGCATATTGTTTATCGCCGCCATCGCCGCAACGAGCGATATCTGCGAGAGAAAGCTGCACAGCCCCAGCGATATCATCCTGCCTATCACCTTGCCGCGCAAAACATACGAGCCGCGGTCTAATTTAACGCTCTTCAAATGCAAAAGGTACCAAACGGAAAGCAGCGCAGTCACTGCCTGCCCTATAACCGTGGCTACCGCCGCGCCCATCATGCCCCATTTAAAAATATAAATGAATACGGGGTCGAGTATCATGTTGAGCACCGCGCCGCAGAGAGTGCAGACCATAGCAAAGCGGGGACTGCCGTCCGCACGTATAATAGGGTTCATCGCTTGCCCGAACATGTAAAAGGGCAGACCGAGCGTTATGTAAAACAGATACTCTTCCGCGAATTTTTCCGTCTGCTCATTCACGCTCCCGCCGAAGGCGATGATAAGCTGCGAAGCAAACATAAGATATACGCCTGTCAGCACCAAGCTCGATATCACCGTGAGCAGCACGGCGTTGCCTATGGAGCGCCGCGCCTTGTCTGCTCTGCCGCCGCCTAAAAGCCCGCTCACCTGCGCGCAGCAGCCGTCGCCAATACAGACGGCAACCGCAAGCGCTATAACGGTCAGCGGAAAAACCACTGTGTTCGCCGCGTTGCCGTATGAGCCGAGATATTCCGCGTTGGCTATGAATATCTGATCGACTATGTTGTAAAGCGCTCCCACGAGCAGGGATATTATGCAGGGCAGAGCATACCTGCGCATCAAAACGCTCACCCTCTCGGTCGCCAAATTGCTCTGTAAATTTTCCATTTATGCCTCCGGTCGCAAAAAAATAATGCGCAAGCCCGGTTCGGACTTACGCATCGCTGCAACTCAACGAAAGGATTTTACCACGTAAAGAAGAAAAAGTCAAAGCAGCGGGGGAGAGTATATTTTTATGCGCTGTGTCATGGTTTATTATTTTTTCTTCGCTTATTGGCTTTAACGATAACCGCCGCCTGACCGTCGGCGCCAT
>CALEPU010000073.1 GCA_937913075.1 uncultured Clostridia bacterium | reverse complement strand
GTGAAGCTCGTCAACGCGATGGCCATCTGCCAGCTGCCCGCCGACTTCGACTGGAGCAGCGTCATCAACCGTCTGAACGCCGAGATTGACCACTACCGCCAGATACTGGCCCGCAAAGGCTCCGGCAGCGGCTCATCGTCTGGCGGCGGAGGTTCTGACGACGGAAGTTCTGACGACGATGGTGGCTCGGACGATGGCGGCGATACGGTTGCTTTTCGTCGATACAAAAGTTTTAAGGAGGAAAATACGATGTCGGAATATCGTGTGCTGCTCGCCGACGGCAACGCTCAATTCAGAAGGACCGTAGCCGAGCTGTTCAAGACTGACAAGGACGTGACGAGGTTTATCGAGGCGGGCGACGGCGAGGAGGCGCTTTCCAAGCTGCGGGAAGAGCACTTTGACGTGCTGATAACAGAGCTTGTTATGCCTAAAATAGACGGGCTCGACCTATTGGAGGCACTGCAGGAGGAACCTTCGGCAAAGCCTGACGTTGTGATAGTGGTATCATATATGCGCAACGACGGGCTTCTGCAAAGGGCATTTGCCAAGGGCGCAAGCTATGTTATGCTGAAGCCTATTGAGCCGGAGTTTTTGTACAAGAGGATGGTCGATCTTTGCGACGGCGGCGACAAGGCAGAAAAGGCTGCTGCGGTCTCAGGCACGGCGAAGTCGCTCGACGAAAAGATCACAGCCGTGTTCCTATCCGTCGGAATACCCGCTCACATCAAGGGCTACCATTATCTGCGAGAGGCTATAAGGATGGTGTTCTATAAGCCGGAGCTTATCGGCAGGATAACGAAGGAGCTCTACCCGGGCATCGCAAAGCGCTTCTGCACAACCCCGTCAAAGGTCGAGCGGGCTATAAGACACGCGATCGAGGTGAGCTGGACGAGGGGCAAGATCGAGAATATCAACAAGCTGTTCGGCTTCAATGTCTACGGAAAAAACGAAAAGCCGACCAACGGAGAGTTTATCGCCCTCGTCGCGGACAAGCTTATCATCGAGGACAACCGCGCCGCCTTAAAGCCGGTGCAGGAGGCAAAGCAGGCATAAGGTATTGCTTCTTCCTCTTTGGGTGCTGAGTATTATCGCTCGGCGAAATTGCCGTGCAAATATCGTGTGAATATTCGCTCATGCCTGTGTATTATTTTCATTCGGACGAGCGTCCGTCATCTCTGTCGGACGCTCGCCCGCAGCTTTTAAGGATTATTCACAGCATTTATCAACATAAAAAATCCAAATGCCACGCTAAAACAGTGGATAACTCTGTGGAAACTGTGGATAACTATGCAGGCATACTTATCCCAAAGCATCGACATTGGGCTTTTGTAATTGGTTAATATTTACTGTCATGTGTTTCCGACAGTATCTTTTCTTTGGGGAAAGGGCATTCTCGCCCGGAAATTTTTGGCTGAATATCATAGCAGCCGCCGATACAAGCTAATAGCAAATGCTGCGGGCAAATGTCGCCCGCGACTGAAAGGAGTAAAAACGGCAAATGGATACACTTGCACTTATACTTATAGTGGTGGGTGCGCTGAACTGGGGGCTTGTCGGCATTTTTCAGTTTGACCTCGTCGCCGCGATCTTCGGCGGCATGAGCGGCGTAGTGTCACGTATCATCTATACGCTTGTCGGTCTTGCGGGCATTTGGGGCATAACGATGCTCTTCCGCAGGCGCAACCGTGCGGGCATCATGAGCGAGCACGACGATTGATGCCATAACAAAAAAGGGGCTGTTGCATTAAGCATTTATTTGAGACAAAGCTCACAGAAACAAGCA
>CALEPU010000072.1 GCA_937913075.1 uncultured Clostridia bacterium | reverse complement strand
GGGCTTCCCGTGAGTCCGGCGCGGGATACACGCGCCGTGAAAGGTCCTCGGGCAGCCTCGGTCGAATGGAGGATTATCCCCGCGATATTCCTCCCCGCAGGGAGCCTCGCGGCGATTTTGACGGCAATTCCGGCGGGAGCAGACCCCACGGCAGGGAGCTTGACGTCTCTCAGCAGCAGGAGCCTGCGGAGCTGCCCAACATCATAATGGGCAGGAACCCCGTTAAAGAGGCGATAAAAGCGGGCAGGAGCATTGACCGCATACTCGTCACCAAGGAGCACGACGGCTCCCTCAACGAGATATTGGAGCTTGCGCGGGACGCAAAGCTCGTGGTGCGCGATGTTGACAGGGCGAAGCTCGACGAGCTCTGCATGCCCTTCGGTCACAACGGCAGGACGGGCAATCATCAGGGCATCGTGGCATACGTTCCCGGCGTGGAATACTGCGAGCTTTCGGATATTTTGGACTACGCCGCCGAGAAGGGCGAGCCGCCCTTCGTGGTGCTCTTGGACGGCGTTGAGGATCCGCACAACCTCGGCTCCGTAATAAGGAGTGCGGAGTGCGCGGGCGCTCACGGCGTTGTTATAACCAAGCGCCGCTCCGCATCCGTTACGGCGGCGGTCGTCAAGACCTCCGCGGGCGCGACAGAGCACATAAGGATAGCCAAGGTCGTAAATCTTGCCGTAGCTATCGAGCGCCTTAAAGAGGCGGGCGTATGGGTCGCCGGCGGGGATATGTCGGGCGAGCCGCTTTACACCGCAGATCTGAAAGGACCGTTCGCGTTGGTCGTCGGCGCGGAGGGTGCGGGACTCAGCCGTCTCGTGGCCGAAAAATGCGATTACACGGTTTCCATACCGCTCAAGGGTAAGATGGAGAGCCTCAACGCCTCCGTCGCCGCGGCGGTGATAATGTTTGAAAAAGTACGACAGGATACGGCAAAATAGGATCATGGCAGACGAAAACGCAACAACCGACAGCACCGAGCTTTCAGAGCTTACCGACGAGGCGTTGGTCGCGCTTGCCAAGGCGCAGAACGGCGCAGCCTCGGACGAGCTGTATTACCGGTATAAGAACCTTGTCCGAGGCAGGGCGCGTCCGTATTTTTTGATGGGCGCCGACAGGGAGGATCTTATCCAGGAGGGCATGATAGGCTTTTTTAAGGCGGTGCGCGATTACGACATTGAGAAGAACAACTCCTTTCGTCCGTTTGCCGAGATGTGTATAACACGGCAGATCTTCACCGCGATAAGGAACGCAACCCGCGACAAGCATATCCCCCTCAATCAGTACGAGTCGCTTTACAAGCCTGCCTTCGACGAGGACTCAGACAAGCAGCTTATCGACATTTTGAGCGCGGGCGCGGCGCTCGATCCGGAGGAGCTTTATATCAGGCAGGAGCTTTCGCTCTCGGTAGAGCGCGCATTAAATGAGCGGCTGACCGATTTCGAGCGCAGCGTGCTCGACAGGTACCTCATGGGCATGTCTTACAGCGAGATAGCAAAGGAGCTCTGCCGCGGCACCAAGGCGGTGGACAACGCGCTGCAAAGGATCAGAAAAAAGCTCGAAGCTCCGCTTGCGGAATTCAAGTGACCCCATTGCATTTAATTAAACACGAAAGGAATAACGATATGAACAGCAGGGCATTGAAGCAGATATTCAAAGACACCGATTACGTCCACGCCAGCGGAACGCCGGAGGAAAAGCGCACCGCGGAGTATTTGGCGGAGCGCTGCGAACAGCTTGGCGTGCACGCTCATTTGGAGGCATTCCCCGTTCCGATGAGCAGCATAGAGGAAGCGCACGTGTATGCCGACGGCAGGGAGATACCCGCAAAAGCTCTTTTCTGCTGCGGCAGCGGCGATATTGAGGGCGAACTCTATTATATGCCCTCTCAGGACAGGGTCTCGATAGCGGGCGCAAAGGACAAGATAGTTCTGCTGGACACCCTCGGCATAGGGCGCTTCGCCTATCAGGATCTAATGAAGGCGGGAGCATTGGGCATCCTCTTCCGTTACGGCGAGCTTCACAACGGCAATCGTGACGTCGACGAGCGCGATTTAAGGGCTGCCGTCGTCGGCGAGGAGCGAAAGGTGCTCTGTGCAATGCTGCACGCATCCACCGCTGTTGAGCTCGTTAAGAACAAGGCCCGCCGCGTCCGCATCGTTATCAGGCAGAACGAGTATGAGGGGCAGTCCCACAACGTTATTGCCGAGCTTCCGGGGAAGAGCGACGAGTGGATCGCTCTTTCCGCGCATTACGACAGCACTGCGCTTTCCCATGGCGCATATGACAACATGAGCGGCTGCGCGGGGCTTCTGGGCGTTATGGATGCGCTCCGCAAAAAAGAGCTCAACTACGGTCTGCGCTTCATATTCTGCGGCAGCGAGGAGCGCGGGCTACTGGGCTCCAAGGCTTACGTCGCCTCCCATGAGGCGGAGCTTGAAAAGACAGTGCTCAATATCAACCTCGATATGATAGGCACTGTAATGGGCAAGTTCATCTCATGCGTTTCCGCAGAGGAGAAGCTCGCGGGCTATATTTCCTACATGGGCGCAGAGCTCGGTTTCCCCGTAAGCGCGAAGACGGGCGTTTATTCCAGCGACTCCACCCCGTTTGCCGACAAGGGCGTGCCCGCGCTTTCCTTTGCACGAATGGCGGGCGGCAGCGTTGCGCCGATACATTGCCGTTACGATCTTATGAACGTGCTTTCCATGGAACAGCTCGGCGCCGATATTGCGTTCATAACCGAATTCACGCGCCGTATGGCCATGGCGGCGGTCTGCCCCGTTGACAGGGAGATACCCGAGAACGTCAAGAAGGAGCTTGACGAGTATCTCTTCCGCAAGAGGAAGGCTTGAATATCCATTCTTTTCAGCTAAATTATTAAACCGGTCGGGAAGCGGCTCCCGACCGGTTTGCTGTCAATTCCGAACGTCAGTTGATCAACGACATATATAAGGCGGAAACGTCGACGAACCCCACCGAGCCGTCGCCGTCAAAATCGGCGTTGAGCTCTCCCTGAGGCGTTAAAGCCGCTCCTCCGATAAGGCAAAGATACATACAGGAGATATCCGCAAAATTCACCTCGCCGCTGCAATCCGCATCGCCGAGCAGTATCTGGGGCGGATCGGGCTGTGCAACGTCATACGCTTGGAAATTAACGTAACCGCTGCCGGCGTTCGCGGTATAGGTTATGGGGGTTATCGCGACGTAGAAATAACTGTCCTCATACGAATTGAGCGTTACCGAGCCGAAGGGATTTGCAGTAGTGCCCTTGCTGTATGCCCAGAGGTTGAAGAACTGATCGTACACCAAAACGTATGCGTTCTGCGCCGCGCCGGTCCCTTCATACTTTGAAGTATTGAAAACGTATGAATGCCCGTTATGCGCCATGAACTTGAATACCACAGCATAGGAATAAGCCCAGCCCGTCTCGGTAAGCAGATCATTGGGATCGGGACAGCTGTCGTCGGAGCAGGAGGGCGTGAATATGGTGCGTTTCAGTATGACCGCCTCGCCCCCGCAAAGAGGCCCTATGCCAACCTGTTCGGGATAGAACGGCAGGTTGATATCGGTGATTTGCAGATCCTGCAGCCTTGCAAAGTCATCGTCGGGCACAACGGTCACGACGCACTGCGCGGTCTCATCATCGTCGGACACGGTAATTACCGCAGTGCCGGGCGCAACGGGGTTGATATAGCCGTTCTTCGTCACCGTAACGACGCTCGTGTCGGAGGAAGACCAGCTAAACAGGCTTGCTTGTTCCAATTCGCCGTCCCAGTACACCCAAAGCCTTTCGTTGAAATTGGAGCTGAACATGGGTATGGCGATCTCGGCGGGATACAGGTAAAGCCCCTCCTCCGCGGGAACGGGAGTATTCGTCCGCACGTCCTCTCCGGCGTAAGCGGCAGGCATGCCGGAGACAGGCAGACAGACGAACGTCAGCAGCAGACACATAATAAATGCAATGGTTTTTTTCATAAGCGACTCCGTTTTTTGTTTATTATATCATAGGAAAAACCTCATGGCAACAATTAATATACAAATTGTTGCCATGAGGTTCGATATTTCCCGGGAAATATTACCGCCCTATATCAAGCTTTATCAGCTCTCCTCCTTGGCTTTGAGCATATCCTTTGTTTTCATGAGCCTTGTTAAATTGCCGCGCTCGTTCTCGTCGAGCTTCATTGAGATGCGGTGTATAGCCTCCTCGAGCTGGGGGATCATTACGTATTCGAGGGCGTTGACGCGTCTTCTCGTCTTTTCGATCTCGCCCGCTAAGAGGCTGCAGGTCTTTTCGATCTCCGCGAGCTCTATCAAAAGAGGCATGAGCTCGGCAAATTTATCGACGGCTGTATCGAGCTCGGTCGAGGTGGTCATATAGCCATAGGTGCGCGGAGCAGTCGACTTGCCCGCATAGGTGAGCTTCGGCACCTCGATGCTTAAAACGTTCGTCGTGCCTATTTCTATCGAGGCGGAGCTTGCGGGATAGCAGAGCGCCTCCTCTATCTCAGCCTTGGACATAGTTGCCTTAGCGAGCACGAAATGCTCCGTCGCCTCGCTCATAAGCTTTTCGACCTGCTCGCGCAGCTCTTTATTCCTGCGGACGTAGGCAATGAAGCGGCGAACCATCTCGTCGCGCTTATCCTTCATCAGCTTGTGCCCGCGCTTTGCCGTGACGAGCCTCCGTTTAAGACCGGAGAGCTCCATGCGCGTGGGCTTATAGTTTACAGCCATTACTCCTTGACCTCATAATATTTATCAAGATATTCGTCACGAATTCTTTTAAGCTCCGACCTCGGCAGTATGCGCAGAAGCTCCCAGCCGATATCGAGGGTCTCCTCAATGGTGCGGTTGGTATAGTACCCCTGCGAGACGTACTTCATCTCAAACTCATCGGCAAATTTTGCGTAGAGCTTATCGGTATCGGAAAGCGCCGCGTCGCCCAAAATGACGGCAAGCTCCTTCGCCTCCTTGCCCCTTGAATAGGCGGCAAAGAGCTGGTTCATGGTATCGGCGTGATCCTCCCTCGTCTTGTTCCTTCCGATGCCCTTATCCTTCAAACGCGAAAGCGAGGGCAGCACGTTTACGGGCGGAGTAACGCCCTTGCGGTTGAGCTCACGGGAAAGAATGATCTGTCCCTCGGTTATATAGCCCGTAAGGTCGGGTATCGGATGGGTGATATCATCCTCCGGCATGGACAGTATGGGTATCATCGTTATGGAGCCCTTATTGCCCTTTATCCTGCCTGCCCTTTCGTACATGGTTGCAAGGTCGGTATAGAGATAGCCGGGATAGCCGCGCCTTCCGGGGACCTCCTTACGCGCGGCGGAGACCTCGCGCAGCGCCTCGGCGTAGTTGGTGATATCGGTTATTATAACGAGCACGTGCATGCCCATGTCGTAAGCCAAATACTCTGCGGCTGTTATCGCCATGCGCGGCGTTGCTATACGCTCTATCGCGGGATCGTTTGCGAGATTGACGAAAATAACAGTGCGCTCGATAGCGCCCGTCTTGCGGAAGTCGGAAATGAAGTAATCCGCCTCCTCAAAAGTGATGCCGACCGCGGCGAACACTACCGCGAACTGCTCGCCCGTGCCGCGCACCTTTGCCTGACGCGCTATCTGCGCGGCAAACTGCGCGTGAGGCAGACCGCTGCCGGAGAAAACGGGAAGCTTTTGACCGCGAACAAGGGTATTCAATCCGTCTATCGCGGAAACGCCCGTCTGTATAAACTCGCTCGGGTAATCCCTTGCGGCGGGGTTTATGGGCGCACCGTTGATATCCATGCGCTTCTCGGGTATGAGCGCGGGACCGCCGTCCTTGGGTCTGCCCATGCCGTCAAAAACTCTGCCGAGCATATCGGGCGCTACGGCGAGCTCTATGCTGTGACCCAAAAACTTCGCTCTGGACTCTGAAATTTTAAGTCCCTGCGAACCCTCGAAAAGCTGCACGAGCGCCTTGTCGCCGTTGACCTCGAGCACCTTGCCGCGCCGCAGGTCCTTGCCGTCCGCTCTTTTTATCTCAACGAGCTCATCGTACTTGACGCCCTCTATGCCGTCCACCATTACGAGCGGACCCACGACCTCTCTTATAGTTGTGTATTCCTTACGCATTTTCAACATCCTCCGTAAGTGTGCGCAGCTCGGCAGCAAGCTCGGCGCCGATCTCCTTAAACCTGCGCTTGTGCTCGCTCTCGGCACAATACTTATACCTGCCCATCTGCTCCCTTACGGGCAGAGAGGCAAGCTTTGAGAAGGGCACGCCCGCTTCCAGAGCTGCGACGCCCCTGTCATAGTAGCTTATAAGCAGAGTCAAAAGGCAGTACTGCTTTGAAGGCGAGGTATAGGTATCGACCTCGTGGAAGGCGTTTTGGTGCAAATAGTCCTCTCTTATGCTGCGCGCCGCCTCGAGCTTTAACCTGTCCCTTGTGCTGAGCGCGTCTATGCCGACGAGACGGACTATTTCCTCCAGCTCCGCCTCCTCCTGCAAGAGCGTCATAGCCCTTGTGACAGTTGCGCCCCAATCCTCTGCGACGTTCGCGTTGAACCAAGGCTCCAGCCTGTCAAGGTAGAGGGAGTAGCTTTGCAGCCAGTCGATAGCGGGGAAATGCCTTGCGTATGCGAGCTTTGAGGAAAGCCCCCAGAAGACCTTGACTATACGGAGGGTAGCCTGCGAGACCGGCTCCGAAATATCGCCGCCGGGAGGGGAAACTGCGCCGATCGCGGTGATCGCGCCCTCTCTGCCCTCGGAGCCTATTGTCACGACCTGACCCGCACGCTCGTAAAACTCCGCAAGTCTGCCGCCAAGATAAGCAGGGTACCCTTCCTCGCCCGGCATCTCTTCAAGGCGGCCGCTCATCTCACGCAGCGCCTCCGCCCAACGCGAGGTGGAATCCGCCATTATGGCGACCTTGTAGCCCATGTCGCGGTAGTATTCGGCGATAGTTATGCCTGTGTATATAGAAGCCTCACGCGCCGCAACGGGCATATCGGAGGTGTTTGCTATAAGCACCGTGCGCTTCATAAGCGAGAGCCCCGTTCTGGGGTCTACGAGCTCCGGGAACTCCATCAGAACGTCCGTCATCTCGTTGCCGCGCTCGCCGCAGCCGATGTAGACCACGATGTCCACGTCGGACCACTTGGCAAGCTGATGCTGAATGACGGTCTTGCCGGAGCCGAAGGGACCGGGAACGCAGGCGGTGCCGCCCTTTGCCACGGGGAAAAGCGTATCTATTACCCTCTGCCCCGTTATCATCGGCTCGTTAGTAGGCAGCTTCTCCTTGTAGGGACGCCCTCTGCGAACGGGCCATTTTTGCAGCATGGGCAGAGTGATCTCCGTATTCGAGCCGTCGGGAAGGAGCTTTGCTATCGGCTCCTCAATGGTGGCGCTGCCGGAGAAGATCCAAGTCAGCCTGCCGGATACATTGGGCGGAACCATTACCTTGTGCATGACGGCGCCCGTCTCCTGCACTGTACCTAAAACATCGCCGCCCGTGAGCATATCTCCAACCACTGCCGTAGGGTGGAACTGCCACTTTCTCTGCCTGTCGAGCGCGGGAGCGGAGATGCCCCTTGTTATCCTGTCGCCCGCATTTTGGCGCAGCACGTTGAGGGGGCGCTGTATACCGTCGTATATCGACTCGATAAGTCCCGGCGCAAGCTCGACGGAGAGCGGAGCGCCCGTCATATAAACAGCCTCGCCCGGACCGATGCCGCCCGTCTCCTCATAGACCTGAATTGACGCCCTGTCGCCGCGCAGCTCTATAACCTCGCCTATAAGACGCTTTTCGGATACCTGCACGACGTCGTACATCTGTACCTCGCCCATGCCGTCCGCCGTTATGAGCGGACCGGCGACCTTGACTACTGTGCCGCGTTTTTCACTAAGTTCCATAACAATGCTCCGGTTATTAATTATTCTTCATTAAAGAGTATGTCTGCGCCGATCGCCTTTTCGACGTTTGCTTTGAGAGCCGCCAGCGCAACTCCCGAGGCGCCTCTGTTGTCCGGCACGGGAATTATCGCCGGATAAGCCTCGGCGCGGTATTTCTCTATCACCTCAAGCGCGGCGGCATACACGGGCTCGGTGACGAATATCACCTTTACCCCGTCCTTCGCAAGCCTCTTAATAAGCTTGCCTGCCGCAACGCCGTCGGTCTCAAAATAGACGTCGAGCCCCGCAGCCTTTGCGAGCAGCACGGAATCCCTGCCGCCTATCATTGCGATATCAGCCATAGAGCTCCACGCCCCTTTCCTTAACTGTATTGAAGGGTATATCGCTGCGCTTGGCGGTAAGTATCAGCCTCACGACAGCCGCCTCGCGCTCGCGCGCCAGCATATAGCCGACTATGGGAGCGGGCGAGTCAATATCCTGCCTGCCCTCGGAGGCAAGGGCTATTAAATATTCGTCCCTCGCGCCCTCAAAAGCGGCGGCGCCGGCTTTCAGACTGCGCTCATATGCCGCGCGCACTGCCTTGCGAAGCTTGCTCTGTGTGAAGACGTCGGCTATAAGCTCTGCCGCGCCCTCGGGATTTGTTTCCCTCTTTTGAGCAAAGGATAAAAGCTCGCGTTCGTCTATCTCGCCAACCGGCAGGAAGCTGTCGCCGCCCCTTAATACTATGAGTACGTTGTCAAAATCGGCAAGCGCCTTAAAATACCTGCGAACGAAAGCGCTGCTGTGTTCACGCCCGAACCTTGCGTAAGCAGAGTCTATCGCGCAGGATACCGCCTTGGGATCCGCGCCGTAATAGGTATCGACGTCGAGCCTTTCAAGCTCGTTCCTTATCTGCTTGGGCATGAAGCCGTAATCGCCCGTCGTTATCGCCTTTTCAAGCACAGCACGATCGTATATGCCGCCTATATCAAAAGGCGCCGAGTTCAGGCTCTGCCCCAAAAGCCGCAGCTTATACATGAGCTTTATGTTGATAATATCATGCTTCAAGCGGAAGGCGTCCGTAATATCACGCCTGCTCTCGGGCATAAGCTCGTCAACGAGCGCATACGCGGAAATAAGCTCTGCGTCTATCATACGCTCCAGCTCGTCGCCATCGGCTTCGCCCGACTCCTGCTGAGCCTGACCGTAGCCCGCCTCGCGCAAAAGGCGCAGCGCCTCCTCATAGCTCCGGCAGGCGGAAAGCCGCGCGATATGCTCCTTTGTGAGCATCCGCTTTTCGATAACGCGCAGGCGCGCTATGCTGTTAACAAGGCTCTCAGCCATAGTGGTCCATCCTGAAAATAGTTGATTGAATTAAGCGTAACGGTTCACGTAAAGAGCAGCGAAGCAACCTCGGGCTCGCAGCTCTCGCGCTCAGCCTCCAATACGGAGGTAAAGGAGCAATCCTTATAAAAGCCCTCGCCCTCCACGGTAAAGCCGTTTCTTACAGTCTCATCCTGCTCGCCCATAATAAGCCCGCCGGGGAGCTTTTCAGCAGCCTCAGCGACCACGTCCGCCATATCCTCGCGCGGCGCGGGATGCACCGTCTCGCCGCCTGAGCACTCCTTCAAAAGCAGCTTCAAAAGCAGTGCGCGGCGCTTATCCTCGGGCAGAGTGCATATTCGCTTATATGCCTCGGCAAACGCGCGGTCCATGAGCGCGCGTTTTTTTTCGAGCAGGGACTTGCGCGCTTCAAGCTCCGCGTTTGTGAGCGCGCGGGCGACCGTATCCTCGCGCACGCGCTCCGCCCTCGCGGCATAATCACGCTTTATCTCATCCCTGCCCTCGTCGAGCCTGCGCTTTATTTCGGCAACGGCAGCAGCAGCCTCCGTCTCCTTTTGAGCGGCCTCGGCACGGGCTTCCTCTATAATAGTTGCAACGAGCTTTTCGGCTCCCGAATTGTTATCCATAGCCTTAAAATATCAACTCTTAGTTTATACCGACAACCATCAGTATGGATATTATGAGGGCAAGTATCGCATAGAGCTCGACCATGATGGCGTAGGTGATACCCATACCGCCGTTGCCCTGCTTGGCAACAATGCCGATGCCCGCGCAGCAGACCCTCGCCTGGAAGTATGCGCTGACGATGCCCACGATGCCGATGGGCAGTGCGCCGTAAAAATAGCTCATGCCCTTTTCGGTGGCGAGCGAGAGGAAATCGCCGCCGCCGACTATGCCGCAGCCCATTGCGATGAATATTGCAACAACGAAGCCGTAAAGACCCTGCGTTGCGGGCAGCAGCTCAAATACCAAACAGGCGCCGCCCTTTTCGGGATCCTCTGCGGATACGCCCGCAGCGGCACGGCCTGCCATACCAACGCTCAAAGCCGAGCCCACGCCGGGCAGTATAAGCGCAACGCAAATTGCAAGCGCGGCCCATACGAAGCCCTTGGGACCCGCGTCGACATTCTCCTGCGGAGCAGCGCCGAGCATGGGCGGCTCACCCTCCGCAAAAGCGGCGGTGGCGGCGGCAAGCACCAAGCAAGCAAGGACCAAAACAGCGATCAACCTGAACTTTTTCATAACAACTCTCCTTTTATTTGATACGGTTGTGTTTTGTATACATACCGAGCGGCGCAAAGAGCCTCCCGCCCGGGGTGTAGAAACGGTTATAATACTCGATAAATTGCAGCCTCGCGCAATGTATGAATGCGCCGAGGGCGTTTATCGCCATGCAGAAAACGTGCAGCACGGCAAGCAGTATCGCCGCAACGATAAAGCTCACAACGCCGCCCACGACGGGTATGCCTTTGAGCATATCCTTCGCTATATTCGCAACGAGGTTAAATGCCGAGCCCATTGCGCCGGTCGCAAGACCCAGCGCGAAAACACGGCTGTAACTCAAAACGTCGCTCAAAAAGCCCGTTATATCGTAGAGCTTGCCCAAGCCGCCTATGACCCTGCCTACGCCCTTCTTTGCCCTGCCGCCGAAGCCTACGAGCAGTATGAGCCCTGACCCAAGCAGCGCAAACCCGACGTATTTTGCGGGCGCCTTCAAGAGCAGTGCGAGCGCGGCGCCGGTGAATATCAAAAGCCAAGAGCCGATGTCAAACAGCGCGGTCTGCCAATCGCCCCGTTTCAGATGCAGGACAATGGATACTATCATGCCCGCTATGATCTGCCCGAAGCCCAAGGCGCAGTAGACGATAAGCGCCGTCATCTGATCCTTCATGGGATCGAGCAGCGGGAACGGGAAGCTCGGCCCAAATATATCGTACCAGTTCATGCCGAAGCAGGTGCCCGCCAACAGACCGAATATCATTGTCGATATGCCGCCCCAGATCAGTATCTGGCATATCTGCCCCACGCTTCCGCGCGGTTTTTTGAGCTTATAGAAGACGGTCGCAAACAGCGTCATCAAAAGCCCGTAGCCCGTGTCGCCCATCATAAGCCCGAAGAAGAGAAGGTAGAAGGGCGCCATTACCGTCGTCGGATCGTACCCGCGCGGATCGGGCGGTGAGTACATATTGGTGACGACCTCGAACGGAGCGAAGAATTTGTTGTTCTTGCAGTAGGTGGGCGGCTGTTCCTCGTCGTACGGATCGCGCAGCTCGAGGCTCATGACCTCGAGCTCGGAATTAAGCGTCGCTTCCAAGTCGTCCGCCATATCGCTCCTGACCCAGCCGGTCAAAAGCACAGTCTCTCGCGTGGCAAAAAGGTCGCACCGCGCCTTTGCGCGCTGCTGCTCTATCAAAGCGCCGTCGTAGCCGCGCTTTAAAGCTGAGGTGTCCTGCGCTATATCGGCAAGCTCTGCCCTAAGCTCCGAAAGCCTGCCGGCATTTTCCTCCAGCTCCTTCTCGAGCTTTGCCTTGTTTTCGCTTGCCGTACCCGCCATATCGGGCAGCACCTTTTGCACGAAGCCCGCTTTTTTTAATATCGCCTCGGTTTCCTCCGGTGATTTTCTTGGCACGGCGACGACTATCGGCACCTTGCCTTCGGAGCCGAACGCGTCAAAAGCGACGCCCGCCTCGCGCAGCTTTTCAAGCTCGGACGCGCTGATAAGCCCCGTTATAAAATCGGCGCTCTTTGTGGAGGCAATATCCTCCGCCGGTATGGTAAGCTCTGTAAAGGGTTTTAATTGGGCTATCGCAGATGTGAGCCGTTCCTTCTCGTTTTTGAGGGCGGCGGTCTCTTTTTTTATCTCGTCGATACTGTCGCACACGGCAAGTGCGTCGGGAATGGCGGCAATGAGCTCCTCCTCCCCGCATTCGGGATCGGCGGCAAGCTTTTTTGCCACACCCTCCTTGGGGATATAAGCAACCAGCGCGCTCAAAGCGCCCTTGATGCGCTGAACGTCGTTCTCCCTCGCGGCAAGCTCCTGCTCGCCCACGCGCAAAAACTCCTGCTGCGCGGCGGCAATATTCCTTGCGCTCTCCTCCGCCTCTATCTTGGCGGCGGATTTTTCGGGAGCCTTTTTCCTGTTTTTGGGCTGTCCGTCATCCGATATCCGCTCCCCTGCGGAAAGCGCCGCGAGCTCCTGCTCGGCGGCAAGCACAAACTCCGAAGACTCCTTCGCCAAGGTCTCCTTATCGAAGCCCTCCGCCGAGGAAGCGGCTTGTGTACGATCCGAGGCGGCAGGCGCAGTAACCCGATCCTTTTCTGCCTGCTCCTTTTCCGCCTGTAACTCCGCGGCAGCGGCAGAAAGCTCCACCGCGCCCGCCCTTTGAAGCGTTTTCATTATGCGCCGCTCATCTTTTTTTAAGATGAACAACGATATGTGCTTCATAGGTACGATCATTTGGTTATCCTTTCCACAATGCGGTCGACCGCCTTGCCGATGCGCTTATTCGCCTCGACTATAACGGCGTCCGCCTGCGCCTCGCGCTCGGCGGTCAAAAGGCTCGCACGGCTTTTAGCCTCGCCCTCCGCCATCTTTGCGGCAAGCGCCAGCTCCGCCTTGGCCTCCTCCCTTGCTATGTGCAGAGAGCTTGCGGCCTCCTCCTCTGCGTCGGCACAGGCGACCCTCGCAGCCTCGGCAGCGTTGCGTTTTATAACCTCGGCATCCGCTTCGGCAGCGGCAATACGCTCAATAACAGTTGGCATTTTGGTCCTCTTTCTACATATATAATAGCCATTACCGGCGCTGACCCGCGGCGGTACGCTCAGCATGCCGCCTGCGGCAATTATTTATACTATATTATTTTAACAGACACGCGCCCCTATTTCAAGCAAAATTACTGTGCATTACGTAAAGTTTGGGTAAAAGAATATAATTGTCCGAGTACAGGCTTATTTCGGTGAAAATTTTATGCTCTCGGGGCTTGATAAGCTTGGTCTGCCGTTGTAAACCGCAGCCATGTTCGGCAGTTGTAGACCGGTCTCTGCCGAAAAGGAGGTCTATACTTCCTATAAAAGGCCGAGCGGGAGCGGTCATAGCCGGATGTGCATATACGGGAGCTCGAGCCCAAATGCTCCGCCGCAGCGCAAAAACCACCCTCGCGGGCGGTTTTTGCATTTGTAAAACAATTATTTCGCTATCGCCTTATGGAATATCTTCTTGCCTTTTTTGATCTTAACGCCCTCGGCAAGCTGCGCTTTCGATACGGTCAAGCCAATGTCCGTTACCTTCTCGCCGTCTACGGAGACGCCGCCCTGCTGAATTAGGCGCCTTGCCTCGCCCTTGGAGGGTGCAAGCTCGCACGCTATAAGCAGGTCTATCACATTCATGCCCTCGTCGGGAACGGCAAGCTCGGTGGTAGGCATATTGCTGTCGTCGCCGCCGCCCGCAAAGAGCGCTCTTGCCGCGGTCTGCGCCTTATCGGCCTCCTCCTTGCCGTGAACGAGAGCAGTCAGCTCGTAAGCTAAAAGCTCCTTCTTCTCGTTGATGCGGGAGTCTTCCCACTTTGCGATCTCCTCTATCTCATCTATGGGGATGAAGGTCAGCATGCGGATGCACTTCATAACGTCTGCGTCGCCCACATTGCGCCAATACTGATAGAAATCGAAGGGGCTCGTCTTGTTGGGGTCGAGCCAAACGGCGTTGCCCGCCGTCTTGCCCATCTTTTTGCCCTGCGAATCGGTCAGCAGGGTTATCGTCATCGCATGCGCGTCCTTGCCGAGCTTCCTTCTTATAAGCTCCGTACCGCCGAGCATATTGGACCACTGATCGTCGCCGCCGAATTCCAGATTGCAGCCGTAATTCTTAAAAAGATAGTAGAAATCGTAGGACTGCATTATCATGTAGTTGAATTCAAGGAAGGAAAGACCCTTCTCCATACGCTGCTTATAGCACTCAGCCCTCAGCATATTATTGACGGAGAAGCAGGCGCCGACCTCACGAAGAAGCTCTATATAGTTGAGCTTCATCAGCCAGTCGGCATTGTTTACCATCTGCGCCTTGCCCTCGCCAAACTCTATGAAACGCTCCATCTGCTTTTTGAAGCACTCGGCGTTGTGATCTATGTCCTCCTTGGTAAGCATCTTACGCATATCGGTCCTGCCCGAGGGATCGCCTATCATCGTGGTGCCGCCGCCAATGAGCGCCACGGGCTTATTGCCCGCCATTTGCAGGCGCTTCATTAAAGTGAGCGCCATAAAATGCCCCGCGGTCAGGCTGTCCGCAGTGCAGTCAAAGCCGATGTAAAACTTTGCCTCGCCCGCATTGACGAGCCTTTTTACCTCCTCCTCGTTTGTGACCTGAGCTATAAGCCCACGCGCTTGCAGCTCCTCATAAATGCCCATAGTATAAGCTCCTTTCGTTCATTTGAAAATTAAAGCCCCCGCTCCATAAAGGAACGGGGACGATCTTCACCGCGGTACCACCCCGATTTAGGGCATACGCCCCCTCATCGGCTGCTGTAACGGGCTTACCCGCCCGAGCCTACTGTTGCATGCAAGGTCTGCACGCCCTTTCGGTCGGGTGCTCCGGGGAGTATTCACGCCTGTGCCGCTGCGCCCTCACACCTGCCGGACGCTCTCTTTAAACGGTTTGCAGGGCTACTTGCCCCCATCTTCGCAAATATTGAGCGCATTATAGCACAGGCAAAATGATTTTGCAAGGGGGAATTTTCGCCTTTTTATGATGGTATTCGTTAAAAACGACTGCATTATGCTCCGCGGTATGGTATAATACCCGGGTAAAACACTTGCGGGCGCAGAGGGTTATTTCCCGGGAAATAATTTTCCTCCCCGCAGAAGGGAGAACCGATGGATGTTGTTAAGGTCCTTGACCGTCTTGTGACGGCGCAGGGGGTAACGGGCTATGAGCACAGCGGCGTCGCGGGCGTCGTAGCGGAGCTTTTCCGCGAGTATACGGAGGGCTTCAACGACGCCGCGGTCACGACAGACGTCAACGGCAACGTATACGCCTCCGTGACCGGCGAGATCGAGCCCGAGAATGCGCCGACTCTGCTCATAATGGCGCATCAGGATGAGATAGGCATGATCGTGACAAGGATCGAGGAAAACGGCATGCTGCGCATAGCCTCCGTTGCGGGCGTCGATCCGAGAGCCCTGCCGGGCGGCCGCGTGCTGGTCTGCGGCAGGCAGGCTTTATTGGGAGTGGTCGGCGCAACGCCGCCGCATCTTGTTTCATCGAGCGACGCCTCTTATAAGATGGAGGAACTGACGGTCGATCTCGGTCTGCCTTTTGATAAGGTCGCCGAGCTTGTAACGCCGGGCGACAGGGTCACCTTTGAGCCTCTGCCCCCTTTGGAGCTTAAAAACGGCCTTATAGCATCAAAAACGCTGGACGACAGGGCGCTGGTCGCCGCAGAGCTCTATTGCCTTGCGCTTTTAAAAAAGCGCCGTTTCATGGGCAAAGTAGTCATGTGCGCGAGCGTCAACGAGGAGAAGACGGGTCTTGGAGCAGTGACGGGCAGCTACCATGCCGACCCCGATATGGGCATAGTTATGGACGTGACCTTCGGCAAGTGCGACTGTCATTCCGACGGCTTTGATATGGATAAGCTGACATTAGCCTGCGGTCCAAATCTGCATCCCGTTATCTTCAAGAGGCTTAAATCTGCCGCCGAAGCCGCAAAGATCCCGTACGAGCTTGAGCCGTGCATGGGCAGGACGGGCACCGACGCTACCGATATGCAGGTCTCGCGCCGCGGCGTGCCCTGCGGGCTCATATCCCCGCCCGTGCGCTATATGCACACGAATGTTGAGGTCATAGACCGCGAGACGCTTTTGAACTGCGGCAGGCTGCTGGCGGAATTTATTTGCAATATCGACAGGGATTGGAGGGATGGCTTATGCTGGGATTGACAGACAACCTTCGCGAGCTTTCAATGCTTTGCGGCGTATCGGGCGACGAGGGCGCCGTCCGCCGCCGGATACGCGAGCTTGTTTCGCCGCTTGCCGACGAGGTATTTACGGACACGATGGGAAATCTTTACGCACACAAGCGCCCGCGAAGTGAAAGCCGCGGGACTGCGCCCGTTATAGCCTTCTGCGCTCACATGGACGAGGTCGGTATGCTGATAACGAAGATCCTCGATAACGGCGAGCTTAAATACGCTCCTGCCGGCATCGACCCGCGCGTTATGCCGGGACGCAGAGTTGTCATCGGCAAGGATCGCGTGCCCGGCGTTGTTGGCTGCAAGGCAATACATTTGCAGAGCGACGAGGAATTCGGGCGCAGCTTCCCTCACAGGGAGCTTACCATCGACATTGGCGCAAAGGACAAGGCCGACGCCGAAAAGTACGTCAGCGTGGGCGATTACGCCTGCTTTGACAGCGAATTCCGCGAGCTCGGCGATGGGCTCGTGACGGGCAAGGCATTGGACGACCGCGTCGGCTGCGCCATACTTATAGAGCTTTTGAAGGGCTCGTATGACTGCGACCTCTATGCCGTTTTTACCGTACAGGAGGAGTGCGGGCTTCGAGGCGCCTCCGTTGTGGCGGAGAACATCCATCCCGATATGGCGCTAATTCTCGAAGGGACGACTGCGAACGATATGCCCGATGTAAAGGGGCATCAATGCGTTACAAGGCTTAACCGAGGACCGGCGCTCACCTTTATGGACAGGGGCGTTATGGTCCGCCCCGCCATGCTCGACGCTCTGCGCGCCGCGGCAAACGAGGCGGGCGTCGCCTATCAGCTCCGCCAAGGCACTAACGGCGGCACCGATATCGACATGATACATAAGGCGGTCGGCGGCTGCATAGGCGGCGGGATCTCCGTCCCTTGCAGGTATATACACTCTGCTTCGAGCGTTGCCGCAAAAGCCGATATCGAAGCGGCGTATAAGCTGGCAAAAGCCTTTCTTGAAACAAAAAAGTATATGGAGGTTCTGTAAAATGGATTTTAAGGATACAGTTAAGCTGCTTGCCTGCGCCTACGGTCCTGCCGGACGCGAGGAAAAGGCTGCCGCCGTATTGCAGGAGCAGCTCGCGCCCTACGTTGACGATATAAGGCGCGACGCGCTGGGCAATCTCATAGGCTTCAAAAAGGGCATAAGCGGCAAGTCCGTTATGCTCTCCGCGCACATGGATCAGATCGGGCTCATAGTGCTCGACATTGACGATAAGGGCTTCCTGCGGGTAGCGCCCGTCGGCGGAATAGACAGCGAGATAACCGCTTGCCGCGAGGTGGTTTTTGAGAACGGCACGCGCGGCGTCACCTATTATGAGGATAAAAAGCTGACCGCCGCCAATGCAAAGCTTGAAAACTTCTTCATCGACATAGGCTGTGCCACGAGAGAAGAGGCGGAAAGCCACGTTTCCATCGGCGATATCTGCATCTACGCTCCGCATTTTGTGGATATGGGGAACAGGATATCCTGCGGAGCTTTGGATGACAGAGTGTGCTGCGCTATAATACTCGAAGCTTTGAAGGAGCTTAAAACGGAGCACGACCTATACGTAGTTTTCACCGCGCAGGAGGAGGTGGGTCTGAGGGGCGCCGAGGCAGCGGCTTACGGCATAAAGCCCGATTTCTCCCTTAATCTTGACGTTACCGCAAGCGGAGACACGCCCGAGTGCTTTGTTCATCCCATGGCTTTGGGTAAGGGAGCGACTGTAAAATACATGGACAGGTCGGCAGTCTATACCCACCCCGTCATCGACTTTATGCGCTCCGCCGCCGAGCGCGCGGGAGTGCGCGTGCAGACCGAGGTGCTGCGTTACGGCGGCACCGACGGAGGCGTTATCCAAAGGACGCGCGGCGGCGTTGCGGCAGGCTGCATCTCCGTCGCCACACGCTACATACATTCCCCCGTCGAGACCGTGGACGTCTCCGACTGCATGGAGGCCGCCAAGCTCATATGCGCCATTTTGAGCGAGAAGGAGCTGCCGACGGCGTAAGACGATAATCGCCCGATAATAAGGTCGCCCGGCTTAGGGCGACCTTTGCTGTTTTATTACTGTACCGAACCGTTGAACAGCCAGATGACTTCTTCAAGGCTTATGAGCCTTTCGGCCTCGGCCTTATCTAAAAGGATCATGAAGCCGTACACTTGAAACCCGTTCACCTCAATGCTGTATGCGGCCTCGGTCATATCCGCGCAGAAGCTCGCGGCCATTTCGCGATCCTCGCCCATCAGCACAGCAAGACCGGTGGGGTCGTCCGCCAGATACATCAGCATATCGGTAAGGTGCGCCTTTGCTTCGTCCTCGCAAAGGCGCAGCTCGCCTTCGCCGACGTAGTCTTGCCGCCCGTCGTGGATAAGAGCGGGGTATTTATCGGCAAGCTTGCCCGTCAAGCCATGGAGAGGTGCGGGAGCATTGCACAAAAAGCCGAAGCTGCATGGCACAGGATTTGATCCCTGCGAGCAAACCGCGCACCAGAAGGGCGAAACTTCGTTCCTGCCGCACCAATCGGCAAACTCCGTATAGCTCATCGGTCTATCAAGCGTGACGTACACGGTGCGCTTGCCGCTTTCGCCGAAGCCTTTAAGGTATTCTGCCGCATCGAACTCCCAACCGCTTTCGTATGCCGCCTCTCCGCTGACGCCTGCCCTGTGCGTCTCAAAGATATTTGCGGGGGGCAACTTTAAAAGATTTGGGTCATAAAGGGTCAGCCTGTTCTTTTTTATCATGCCAGCCGCATCGCGGAACACGCCTGTAATGCTGTACTCCTGCGGGATATAAACGGTGTATTTCCCGTAGCCCTCGGCCTCAGCCCTTGCGGTCTGCCTTACGTTCTCGGGGATGAAAAGCTCTGTATAAGCCGCAAGATCGACCGTGAGGCGGTTGACTTCGTTATCATAAATATCCGTGCCGACCTTTTCTGCAGGGTCGTAGTATGCCTTCGACACGAGCCCCGGCAGCGCAAACATTACGAACAGCATAGCCGCAACGGCGGCAAGCCCCGTGATGAGTCCCGCCTTTATAAACGACTTCCGTATCTGCCGCTTTATGCCGCGGGTGAAGTCGTCCGTTTTTTCGGTCTCGGGCTCCGCATCGTTAAGGCGCAGCTCCGAAAGCTCTTTTTCATCGCGCTCGGCGATATAATCCGCTATCGCCTCGTGCTTTTCTATCTCGCTCTCGATGACGGCGCTCTTTTCGTTTTCAAGCTCGCCTTTTGCGTATTTTTCTATAAGCTCAGAGTACCTCATTTTCGCTTTCCTCCATATACTTTTTCAATTCCTTCTTTGCCCTGTGCGATATCACGCGGACGTTCGCCTGCGTTATGCCCAGCATACTCGCTATCTGCGCCTGCGGGAAGCCCGAAAAGTATTGCAGCATTATCACCTCTCGCCTTTGCTTTTCAAGCCGCAGCACCGCCTCGTAAAGCCTTTTGTTTTTAAGCTTTTGAAGCATCGCTTCTTCGGGGCCTGCCTCTCCGTCCGCCGCGCCTTCTATCGCTTCAAGACCGACCTTTTCAGGTTCTTTGCGGTAATAATTGAAATACAGATTTCTTGCCACCTTGTAGAGCCACGCCCTTATATTCCCGTGGCCATCGGGAAGGGAGAGCAGCGCTTTTACAAAGGTCTCCTGCATCAGATCCTCGGCAAGGCTTTTATTCCCGCAGAGAGAATACAGGTAGATCAAAATCTCTTCGCTGTGGCTTTCGTAGACCTGCCGCAATAGATCCCCGTTCATTGCGCTCCTCCTTTCATCGGCTTTCACTTATAATACAATTTTCGGCGCGAATTGTTACGGCATAAATATATTTTTAAAAGTCCGAACCGTCGCTATATCGCAAACGTAAAGGGACCGCGCGCCATGCGCAGCCCCGTTAGAGCAATTTTGTATGGTTGCCCGCCTTTGGAGAAAGGCTCTTTGGGCAAACCTTGGAATTCTGCTGTCATGCCTTGTCTTTTCTGACCCATCCTCTTTTTGTTGCTTTATAACCCCTTAATATGAATACCCATACCAGAATTTTCCTTTAACTTCATAACGATCTCCTCGTTTCCTGCTTTATCATGCCAATATCAGCAGCGCGACCGCGAAAACAAACACGGCGATAAGCTCAAATATGACAAGGAGTACAGTACCGATAATGGATTGCACCTTCTGATATCTGTTGAAATCCTCAACGCTCAGATAGGTTTCTTTCTCTCCATACACCGCACAGACCCCGCCGCCGTCCTTAACGACAAGCGTGAGCGTTTCTTCCTTTTCTATCTCGCTTACGAGCTCCTTTGCGAGCCTTTCGGCGGCTCGAGGCTTATTGCTCCAATCCAAGGTATAGGTCTCGCCGCCGGACGTTATATGTATCTTATCGCCCTCATACTTTCCGTAACCCTTTTCGAGCTCTATAAGAGGGGCTTTCAACGTCACAGAATAGGAGTTGTTTTCAAGCGCCGCACGCGCTGGATAATAAGCGCCGTGCCGCCAGAGCCCGAGCATAACGCATTCGACGGCAATGAATATCAGCACTGCCAATATCAGCTTCGGCACGCGTTTTTTATCCGGCTCGGTCTTGCCTTTTTTCATGTGCAGCTTTTGCTTGCTCCCCTCGCCTCTTAAATCCTCGCTGCCGTCGAAATAATAGAGGTCATCATCCGTGAACAGCTCGCTGTAATGGGCGGAGATATGATTTGCGGCTGCCCTTGCCAGCTCCTCCGTAAGGCGGTAATCATCGTCGGCGTCCAACTGCATTTCCTCCGCCTTTTCGAACCGTTCCTTCATCTCCTCGTCGTCCTCTCCGCCTTCGATCGGAAGAGGAAATCCCGAGAAATTGGCTGCAATAATGCGTTCGAGCGTCGAAGCATACAGCGTTGCTCCGAGGTCTTTGAGCGCTTCGATCAGCTCGTTAACGTGCTTTGACCTCAGCACCTCCTCAATGTCGAACGCCTCCTGCAGGAAAACGAGCAGCGCGAGCTTACGCTGTGCCTCATTGATGCTTCTTTCACCTTCAAGTCCTTCAAGCAGGCGGTCAAAGCTTAAAGAAGGATATGGCGTTTTGCTGCCCTCGGGGCAAAAAACGAACCGATAGCCCTTCCGCGTGCTGCCCGTAAGGCGGACGTCGAGCCCTATTTCATCCTCAAAGGAAGTGAAGATAACCGCATTGTTTGTTATCGAGAACTGATCCTCAACGAATATCACGCGCTCGCGTTTGACAGCCAATTCCGCACTCCCGCCGTTTTTCAAAGCAGGAGAAGCTTTGCCGCCCACAAGAATATTCAGCGGCAGCAGAAAGCCCGAAAAGCTGCGTTTTCTGTTGATTTTGATTTTCAGCTTGTCCATCCGCAATCAGTCTCCTTCGTTATCCTTCTTCTTCAACAACAAGCCGAAAGCAAGCACTATCAGTGCAAAAGGCACAAATATCACCGCGCCCATCGCCAGCGTCTTGCCAAAAGTATCGACGTATTCAACGCGCAGCGGGGAAAGGAACCACCCGTATACAGCGGGAAAAAGTATCGCGTTTACCGCCATGATAACGATCTTCGTGCTTATTGAATGTTTTCCGAGCTTCAAGGCGGGATGCTTTTCCTCAGTAATCAGCAGTGCGCCGCTGACCAGACCCATAAAGACTCCGAAGAGTGCTGAATATAAATACAGCTTGCCCATGTTTGCCTTCTTATTTAACGCTTAAAAAACGGGGAGCCGAAGCCCCCCGATACGGATCATCCGAGCTCTGATTTGGGCTTGCCCAATATCTCGGAGAATACCATGCCCTGCGCCATGGGAGGGAGCTTTTGTATCCTTGCCATAGCGCGCTTGGCGTTGTTTTGAATTTTCTGCTCGCGCACGAGCTCATCATCCTCATCGGCGAGCTTCTGCCCGAGCTTACCCGCAACAGCGACGGGACGGGCGGGGTTTTTGATGGGCGGGTTAGATACGCCCTCGTGGTAGCCGTCGTGTATGCTGCCGCCGCCGCAGTCGTCGTCATCATGAGCTATTACAGGCTTGGCGTCCTGCTTTTGCATGGGCTTCTCCTGCGCTCTTCTTTGCGCGTTGGCCTCGAGCCTCCTTTTAAGCTCCTCCTGCCTTCTGCGGCGCTCTGCGTCCTCCGATGCGGTCTGCTCCACTGCGTCCCGCATGTATTGATAAACCGTCTGCGGTTTTTGCTGCGGCTGCTGCATCCTTTGCTGCTGCCCCGCAGGAGCGTTCGACTGCTGGCTGCGGCTCAGCTCGTCAAGCGTCACCCTGCCTGGCTCGCTCACGTGGGGCTGTGCGGGCGGCACTGGCTTCTGTGCGTTTTTCGCCGTTATTATCGGCAGAATTATCGCTCCTATTATGAATAGAATAATAAGCGGCATATCAGCACCTCTGTACTGTCCGTTTGATGGTTACGAAGGTCACGCTGGGGACGCGCCCCCGCTCAAAGTTATTTACTCGCCCTCGGTGGCTGTGGTCTTGCCTATCGCCTCGCGCATATCTGTATCCGCCATCATGTTCTTCATGCGGTAGTAATCCATTATGCCGAGGTTGCCGTTGCGGAATGCCTCTGCCATGGCCTTGGGCACCTCTGCCTCGGCCTCGACGACGCGGGCGCGCATGCCCTGTACCTCCGCCTTGTTCTCCTGCTCCTGCGCGATAGCCATTGCGCGGCGCTCCTCGGCCTTTGCCTGTGCAACGCGCTTGTCTGCCTCCGCCTGGTCTGCCTGGAGCTTGGCGCCTACGTTCACGCCGACGTCCACGTCCGCAATATCAATGGAGAGTATCTCGAACGCGGTGCCTGCGTCAAGGCCCTTGCCGAGCACTGTCTGGGAAATAAGGTCGGGGTTCTCCAATACGTCCTTATGCGAAAGCGAGGAACCGATGGTGGTAACAATGCCCTCGCCGACCCTTGCGATGATGGTCTCCTCGCCTGCGCCGCCAACGAGCCTGTCGATATTGGCTCTTACGGTGACCTTAGCCTTAGCGCGAAGCTCGATACCGTTCTTTGCTATTGCGGCAATGACAGGCGTCTCGATAACGCGGGGATTGACGCTCATCTGCACGGCAGTGAGAACGTCACGGCCGGCAAGGTCGATAGCGCAAGCCTTTTCAAAATCGAGGGGAATGCCCGCGCGCTGCGCTGCGATGAGAGCATTTACGACCCTGTCGACGTTACCGCCTGCAAGGTAGTGCGCCTCCATCTTGTTGATGGAAAGCTGCAAGCCCGCCTTCGTTGCCTTGATCAGGGGATTGATTATACGTGCGGGACGCACCTTTCTTATCTTCATACCGATAAGGGTGCTCAAGCCCACTCTTACGCCGGATGCGGCAGCGCTGATCCAGAGCCCGAGAGGCACGAACGAGAAGAAGATTATGAGGAAGATTATCGCGGCGACTATCACCACGGGAAGCCACCATATGCCGGCTTCCGTTGCCAGAGGCAGTATTCTGAGAGCAGAGTTTAACATGATATCCCTCCTAAAATAATTATTTTATGAGATACAAACGCTTTTGTCCGGCGTCAGCCAAACGTCTTAATAAGCAGCGCTGCGAGGTATATAAGCCCTATCAGGGCGGGTATGCCCAAGGCGATCCGGAGCCAGTCGCTGCGGACGGCGCGCCTGTCGGCGGATCCCTCCTCGCGTTGGGGGCTGGCGGCGGCTATTCCGCACTTGGGGCAGGCTGCCGCAAAGCTCGAATAGAGGATGTGACATTTCTTGCAGTACTTCATACGCGGCGGACGAGTATCTTAACTCCCTCAACACGGACGACCTCGATTTCCTCGCCCTTGCCTATAAACTCCGCAAGCGAAACGACGTCGAGCCTGCGCCCTTCTATCACTGCGATGCCGCTGGGATGCAGCGCCGTTGCCGTCCTGCCGTGCTTGCCTATGAGCGACTGCATATCGTCGTCAAACAGCTCCGTCGAGCCTGCGTCTATGGAGGTGTTGAGCACCACGGGCGAGCGGCTGAGCTTGCCCTTCAAGGCCGAGTGGAAAACCACCGCGGCAAAGATGATAAGCAGCGCTACGATTATCAAAAGCGAAAACATCGCGTAAGTGAGGCTGCCCGCCGAGCCCAATATGAGCCCCGCGATAAGCGCGATACCGCCGGATATGCCGGCTGCGCCAAAGCCGGGAATAACTATCTCGACCATAATAAGCACTACGCCGATAACCGCGAGTGCAATGCCGCCGATGCTGGCGCCCCACGCGCTTGCCCAGCCTGAGAAAAAGCTTGATAACAATATAGGAAACATGGGCTTTACCCTGCCTTTCCGTCGTTTGACAACATTGTATATCGTCCGTCCTTCCCATTCAATAAAGAGCGTGTATAGTATTGTAAAGTTTGTGTAAAATCAAGTAATTCAATGCAAAAAACAAGGTAAAGCAAAAGAGGGGGCGATCCTCCGCCCTCTTTGCCCCCGTTATCTCATCTTCTTTTCAAGCTTCTTTGCCGCCTTTTCGGCTGAGCTTGCCTCTTTTGCGGTATTCTTTGCATTCCTTGCGGCGTCCTTTGCGCTGCGTGCCAGCTCCTTCGCTTTCTGCGACATCTGCTTTGACTCGATGGCAAGCAGCTCGGCCTTTGCCTTTGCGTCCTTCGCCTGCTGCTTTGCCTCCTTGACGCGCTGCTTCGCCTCCTTGATACGCTCAAGCGCCTCCTTTGCGGCTGTCTTGGCCTCCTTCGCGCGGGTCCCCGCCTCGGCTGCCGCGACCTGCGCGCGCTGTGCTGCCGACTGCGCGTCGTTCGAGGCATTGAGCGCCGTCTCCGCAGCCATCGCCTTTGTTATGGCCTGCGCCCTCTGTGCGCCGACAGCGGTCAGCGCCGCTCCGCACTCCCCGCAGTGGGCGGCGGTATCGGGATTTTCCGTCCCGCAGCTTGCACACTTCATTGTACGTACCTCCGTTGATATTGTTATTGCCCCTTAATGATATACCCTTTTGCCTCTTTTTACAAGATGCGGAGAAGAATTTTAACCGGAAAATTCTTTTTTGCGCTTTAAAAAACGCGTGAGTGCTGTTGATAATATGCCTCCGCAATGATATAATCATGTATATTAAACGGGATCCGCCCCTGCGGAGCCGAATTTATCGGAGGTTTAGGATATGAAACGGTTTTTATCAGCTCTTGTCGCACTGCTGATGCTTGCGGTCTGCGTCACCGCAGGCTCCGCGAATGAGGTAAAGTCGGACTATTATGACTGCACCGGCGAGCGTTTTTCCGGTCTGCAGCTGCCTTACCTTGAAGATGGCGGACTGCCCAGCGAGGATGATTTCATCACCGATGAGGATATCGCCTCTCACAAGCTGACCTTCATCAACCTTTGGGATAACAACTGCTACTACTGCATGCTTGAAATGCCCCATCTGAAGCAGCTTTGCGAGGAGTATTCCGATCGCGGGCTTTTCATGGTCGGCGTCTGCTACAACAAAATTCAGGGCGGCAATTACGCTGCCGAGTATCAGTACGCTCAGCAGAACGGCACCCCCTATCCCATCGTTCAGGCGGATATGAACATCAACAGAATGGCGGCGCACAACTCCTTCGTTCCGCAATCCTTCCTTGTGGACAGCACCGGCGGCATTATAGAGTTCATCCCCGGCGCATATGAGAACTATCAGGATTTTGCCGACACAGTCGAGTACTGGCTCGACCTTATCGACTCCGGTGAGACCTACACCGTCACCTTTATGGACGGCGCAACCAACGAGGTCATAGAGGCGCAGTCCGTCCCCGCAGGTCACTGTCCCATATTCCCCGAGGTCCCCGCGCACACCGGCTACACCTTTGACGGCTGGGATGCAGATCACGTCGGCGGCGTATCCGAGGATATGACCATCACCGCAAACTACACCGCGGCCCGCTACCGCGTCCGCTTCTTCGACAGCATCACCGGCAATAAGATAGGCCAGGTATTCGTTGACTACGGTCAGCCCGCCGAGGCGCCCGAAGCGCCCGAGCATGAGGGCTATGTATTCGTCGGCTGGGATAAGGATATCTCCTGCATCACCTCCGGTATGGACGTCTATACCGTCTACGCTCCCGCAGGCGGCTTGCTTGGCGACGTTGACGGCAGCGGCACCATAACCGCAAACGACGCGCTTGCCATTAT
>CALEPU010000071.1 GCA_937913075.1 uncultured Clostridia bacterium | reverse complement strand
ATCCTATGCTTCGGGTCCACCCTTCTTTATTATTGTCACGATATTTGTTTTGTCATCACATCGTTTACCGCCTCCGCCGCAGCGTGAAGCAAGCCCCGGCGCCTGCTTCTTTTCTCTCTCCGTAAGCCTGAACGCTATGCGGGGAGATTCTTTTTTCTTTGCCATGGCATCACATCCTTTCTATGTTTTTGGCAATAAAAAAGCGCCCGGGTCTGGCGCTTTACAAATTGTATCGAGATACTATTCGGTTATTCCGCCGAACCATACCTTGTTCATTTTCTCAAGAAACTCCTTTGTAAGATCGACCTTGCTGTCGGGCAGCACGGAATCCACTCCGCAGTAAGGACAAAGCGCGGTTTTTCCGTCGCTGTCATTGAGCCAATCATGTACTTCTCCCGAATCGAATACTCTCAGACAAAAGAAACAGCCGCATTTTCTGCTATAATGGATATCAGCCTCATTAGATCGGGAGAATCTGTGAGCGAGACAACACTCTTCATCCGTTATCTCGCGGGAACACTTTTTCTTCAAAGCGCCAATATTCTCTTTGTTGCACCATCCGAGTATGGTCGGCTGATCCCAATCCTCAAAACCGTCTGTGAAGGAGGGAACCCCGTTTCTGTACAGAACTGCAACGAGGCGATCCCTGTATTCAGCCGCAGACAGTATCCCGTCTTCAACAAGATCATAGCTATCCCCGATTGCCCATAACTGCTGCCAGGGCTCGTCGTGCTCGTGTTCAGTGCTAAGGCTGATACGGTACATCAGTTCGGACAGACGCTTGAGGTTATCGGGATCGGCTTCGTATGCTTTTCGGAAGTATTCTCTCAGCTTCTCAAAAACAGCGCTTGTATCCATGCTCTCGAAGGAAACGCCGACCAGGTATTCGTTCAGCGCGGAAAGCTGCTCGTTGGGATCGCCATGACAGTAAGCAAGCCTGAGCGTTACGTCGCTCAGAGACTCCTCCTTGGAGAGAAGTCGGTCAATGACCGGCTCAAGCTCTCCTGTTACACCCGCCTCAAGCAGCAGTTTGTGATAAAACGCTTCTTCATTTGTGAACATTATTCGTCTCCGTGAATCCTGTTTATTCTTAATATGATCACCACAATGCTTGATGCTGTTACAGACACTACTATGATGCTTAATACTCGCGTCTTTCAGCTCGGCTTCAAGGTATCATTCAACGGTAACGCTCTTTGCCAAATTCCTCGGTTTGTCAACGCTGCATCCCTTTTGGACCGCCATATAGTAGGCAAAGAGCTGCATGGGTATTATTGCGCAGAAGGGGGAGAGCAGCTCGTTTGTCTCGTCAAGCTGCCATACCTTGCTGCAATGCCCCTCGATATCATCGAGCCTGCCGTTTGTCACAGCGAGCACATTTGCGCCGCGCACGCGAACCTCCTCCATATTGCTCGCAGTCTTTGCGGCAAGATGGCGCTGCGTCATCAGCGCAATTACGAGAGTGCCTTCCTCAATGAGGGCAATAGTGCCGTGCTTCAATTCGCCGGCGGCATAAGCCTCGGAGTGTATGTAGCTTACCTCCTTCAGCTTCAAAGCCGCTTCCATGGCAAGCGCGTTGTCTATCCCGCGCCCTATGAAGAAGACGTGACGAGCGGAGAACTCACGGCTCGCAAAATACTGTATGTCCCCGCGCTGCTCGATGAGCGCCTCCATCTTGGCGGGCAGCCCTTCAAGCTCGGCAAGCAGAGCGCTTACCTCGTCATCGCTCACGGTGCCGCGGAGCTGACCCAAGCGCAGCGCCGCAAGGAACAGAACCGTCGCCTGAGTGAGGTATGACTTTGTCGCGGCGACAGCAATCTCCGGTCCGGCATAGGTGAACAGTACCTCGTCTGCCTCACGCGCTATCGTGCTGCCTATCACATTGCAGACTGCTATCGTGCGCACGCCCGCCTGCTTTGCCATACGCATCGCCGCTATCGTGTCAGCCGTCTCGCCCGATTGCGATATCAACAGCAGTACCTCGCCCGGCTCAAAGACGTAGTCCGCATAGCGGAACTCAGATGCGATATCAGCTTCGACGGGTATTTTCGCAAGAGTGGTCAGGTATTTTTTACCCAAAAGTCCCGCGTGATAAGCTGTGCCGCAGCCGATGATGCGTATGCGCTTAATGCTTTGGGCGTCGCCGTCGCCCCAGGGGAAGCAGTCCCCCTTTAATCGCATCTCGCGGAAGGAAACGTACTGCTCCGCAGTCTTGCGGAAGGCGACGGGCTCCTCGCAGATCTCCTTTATCATGTAATGCTCGAAGCTGCCCTTCTTGGCGGAGTCCATATCCCAGTCGATATGCACTACGGGCTTGTCGATCCACTCGCCGAATTCGTCGAAAAAGCTTATTCCCTCGGGGGAGAGCACGGCTATCTGCTTATCCTCCATAAAGGTAACGTCGCGCGTGTAGGATAAAAGCGCGGGTATGTCGCTCGCGATGTGCGCGCCGTCCTTGCCGAAGCCCACTACCATGGGGCTGTCCTTGCAGGCGCAGTATATGCGGTGAGGATCGTCGCGGAAGAGTATAGCCAAAGCGAACGAGCCTTCGATAAACCGCATCGCTTCAACAATAGCTGCCTTGGGATCGCCGGAATATACCGAGCCGATAAGCTGGGCTACTACCTCGGTATCGGTATCGGATACGAATTCGCAGCCGCGGTCTATAAGCATGTTTTTGAGCCGCAGATAGTTCTCGATTATGCCGTTGTGCACGAGCACGAGCTGCTTTTTCGTGTCCCCGTGAGGGTGAGAATTGACGTATGAGGGCTCGCCATGGGTCGCCCATCTGGTGTGCCCGATGCCGCAGACGCCGAAGACGGGCTCATTTTCTATTATGGCCTTAAGGTTTGCAAGCTGCCCCTTCTCCTTCTTCATGACGATTTGCTCGCCGTCCCAAACTGCGATGCCCGCCGAGTCGTATCCGCGGTAGGCAAGCGTGTCGAGCCCCTCTAAAAGTATTGGTGTGGCGTTATTGCAGCCTGTGTATCCGACTATTCCGCACATATATTAAATCTCCTTGATGCTGACTTATATAGATGTTTAAATTATAAAAGCCGCGCCGCCCTATGTCAAGCGCACGTGGCTCATAAAAAGCCGTATTCGGTATAATTGCGGTTTATGCACCAGGCAAAGATATGATCACTTTTTGCCCTTACCGTTCTGCTTATAAAGCGAGGAGAGGGAGGAGGCGGGCAGATTGCTGTCCAGCGATTTGATGTGCGGTATGCCCGTGCGCATGCCGCGCTCCAAACGCTCCCGTTCCTTCTTGGCATTGAGCTGAAGCCTTATAAGAACGTAAACTGCGATTGCGATGACGATTATTACGGCGAGCACTACAAAAAGCACGGTAAGATCCGGCGTTACGTTGCCATTGTCAACGTCGTCCTGAATTTCTGCCCAGTTCGTCAGCGCGGCGATGCCGACCCCTTTAAACAGCAAGCTAAGCATAATTACCTCCGATTGCTCCTGCGAATATTATAACATAAACTCGAAATAATTCAATATAAAAAGTCAGTGTCCTGAAACAAAGCTCATAAAAACAAGCATGGCGCAATTTTGAACGAGCCATGCCTGTTTTTTTCTAACGGTATTATATTCACCTCACCAAGCGGGCGCTGCGCCCTCTGACCCGACGCAGCAGTGCGGGGAAAGGCTTTTGTTACCGTATCTTCGCAAGCCGCGACAGCTTTGATACTATAATGACCGAGATAACGATCGCCGTCAGCGCAGCGGCGCAGAGCACGGTTATCCACCATTTGGAGAGCGTTTGCTGCGCTTTCTGCTCCTCTATGAGAAGCTGTTCCTCATCTGCGGAGAGCTTATCGGGTTCCGTGATCCTGCAGCTTACAGGCTGGGTGAGCGTTTTAACTGTCCCGCTGTAATCCTCGTATGTGATCACGATCTCGCCATTTGTCAAACCGTAGCCTCCGGATAGGGTTATTACGAACACGTTTAGCTCCTTTACTGCCTGCTCCCCCGGAGCGAGCTCCGGGAAGAAGACGGAGGCGCATACCAACCCGTCGGCGTTGAGCGACGCATGGACGTTATACGCCGGCGCATACGTGGGATTATATACGCTGATGAGCTGAGTAAACGAGCTTCCGCTTTCCGCTAACTCAGGCAGCTCTATGGGATCGAACGCGAGCTCGACCGGCTGAACTATCGTGGCACGGAAAACCGCGTCGCAGGAGTAAAGCATGCCGCTCACGTCCTCATACACCGCATCGACGTGCAGCAGGTATTCGCCGCTCTCCGCACGCGGGTTTACGTGGAACGTAAACGTGATTTCGCAGGTCTTGCCCGATGAAAGCTTCTGCATGAAAGTCCCGTTAAGGTCGGAGGCAAGCGTGATATACTCGCTTTCGGAATAAGCCTTTACGCTCAAATAGCGGGCCTCCGCCTTGCCTATGTTATTTATGGAGACGACAAGCTCGATATCCTCTCCGCCGGAAACGACCTCGGGTGCGACGACGCCGCTTTCTATCATGAGCCGCGGACGCTTCGGTTCCTCCTGACCGGCGGCAGCTCCGACGATCGGCATGGCAAACACCAACAGCGCAATAAGTAATGCTAATATCCTTTTCATCTTTTTTACGATCCTTTACCTTTGCTTTACAGTAATGTCATAACGCCCGCGTCCATCTCGCATACGGTGTCGCAGAGCGCGTCTATATCCGCGATATTGTGCGAGGCAAGCAGTATGGTCCGTCCCTCGTTTTTCAGCGAGAGGAACAGCTCGCGCATTTCTGCGACGCCGTGCTTATCGAGACCGTTCATCGGCTCGTCAAGTATCAGGAGCGAAGGCTCCTCCATGATAGCCTGCGCAATGCCGAGCCTCTGCCGCATACCGAGGGAGTATTTCCCCACAGGCTTGGTGCTCAGCGGGTCGAGCCCGACCCTTCGCATTGCGTCCGCTGCCTGACGGAGAGTAATTTTCCTTTTCAGGGCTGCAAGTATCTCCAAATTGCGTATTCCCGAGAGCCGCGGCAGGAAGCCCGGCGTTTCGATTATAAGACCGATATCCTCCGGAAAATCCGCGTCGCGTCCTATCCTCTTGCCGTCTACGAGCACAAATCCTTCCGTCGGCTGCAAAAAGCCGCAGATGCATTTGAACATGACCGTCTTGCCCGAGCCGTTGTTGCCGACGACGCCGTGTATCCTACCGCGCTCGAAATTGCGGTCGATGCCTTTTAATACCGTATCCTGACCAAACCTTTTGACAAGCCCGTGCAGCTCTATCGCATTATCAGTTTTTGTATTCAAGCTGACCTCCTTATTCGTTCTCCGTACCGGTGAAATCAAAATTATACCGCCGCATTGCCAACTGTATCAGCAGCATCAGCAGTATGCAGGCTGCCCCGAAAATAAGATAAGTTTGCCAAAGCTTCGGCAGGTTATCATACCCAAAGCTGTGCATATGGTACGTCGCATGGTTGAGCGGCGAAAGCCAGCCTGCGGCGACGTTGGCCTTATACATCTGCTCGTCCGAAAATCTGAGCACCTGCTTTATAAGCTGTGGGTCGAGCAGAAATCCCCAAAGCGAAAATACGAAAGCGGATGCTATGCCGGCGGCCTTCCCGTGCCGCACCTTCGCCAGCAGCATTACGAGCGAAAGCACGAGCGAGTACATGAGCATCAGCAAAAATACCGCCAAAGCGCATTTATAAGGCCGGCTCATTTCAAGCGTTCTCAAAAGCACGGGCAGCACTCGCGCTTCTCCCCCGCCGGAGTAGCCGAGTATGGCCGCAGTTTCCGACCACATATTGCCTATGAAGCTTTTCTTTACGCACATCAGCGTCGTGACAGCGAACACGAACAGCATGAACAATACCGTTGCGGCAATAGTGTAGATAAGCTGACCCAAGCCCCAGGTCCGCCGCTTCATCCTGACTATATAGTACGGTGCGCCGGGGTCGAGATACGGCATATCCGCAAACAGCAGTATGAGCAGCAGTGACATGAGCAGTATCGAGCCCGCATCGCCGAAGGTCCAGATGAACGGTTCAAACGCCTGCATGGCGGTCCCCGCCGAAAATGCGAAAGAAGCCGCCTTATCGGAGAGCATGAAGCAGAGTATGAACGCGAGCGCAAAAGTAAGCGGTATCCTTACGTTGCCCCGCCACATTTTAAAGTTGTAGGCGGCGACGGACAGCGCCTGCCGGAGCTCACTCGGTCTTCGGGCACGCTTTTTGTTTTTTCGCTCGCTCCTTGCTATCCGCGCTGCAAGACGCTTTTCCCTTGCCCTGTTACCCGAAAAGAGCGTATCCCTTTCCCTGCCGTACA
>CALEPU010000070.1 GCA_937913075.1 uncultured Clostridia bacterium | reverse complement strand
ATAAGCATGTTTTTATAAAGCCTGTAGAATGATTTTATAGGAGGGCAAAAGAAATGAGCGAAAAGATAAGTACATTTTGCGAACGCCTAAAAGAAGCAATGGACGCGAGGAACATTCGGCAAGCTGATTTAGTAAACTTAACTAACATTTCAAAAGGCGTAATCAACAGCTATGTAAAAGGCAGATATGAGCCAAAAGAAGAAAAATTGACCGCCATTGCAGCTGCATTAAATGTATCCGAAACTTGGCTATGCGGCTATGATGTTCCTATGTCCGAAACAGAAAATGCGCCCTCGTATGCGGTAACGCATAACAAAGTTAGGAAAATACCGCAAAAAACAGCGGATAATGCTCGAACACTATTAGAGATTTTTTATAACCTATCCTTTGAAGGTCAAATATTGCTTTTAGCCGAAGCCGTAAAGTTGAGCAGGCAGGAAGCCGAGCAAAACCCTAAAGGGGGTATATCCAACGGCGACAACAAATTAGGGTAATCAAAGGCGGCAAGCCTAAAAATAAAAAGGAGTGATTTATATGAAAAACAAAAAGAGCAAAACCATTTGGGCGGTTATTGGCGGAATTTGCCTATTTTCTATGGTAGTTGCGGGCATACAACAAATAGTAAACCCCGACGGGCAAACTACATCACAAACAGCAGTACAGCCCGCCGTTCAGCCTGTAACCCAAGCACAAGCCGAAACCCCTGCCGAGCCTGTTTCCGCTGATGTTGCAAACACAGAGCAAGCGACCGAAGCAAGCGGCGACAACGATAATTCGGGATATACTATAAGGCACGGCGAACTTATCAGCGCAATCGAAAGCGAAAACGACGCAGGAAGTGTCATAGTCATAAAGGCAAAAATCGAATCGTCTTGGAATAACGAATTGACGGTAAAGCAAAATTACACCAACGCCATAGACTTAATACAAAATCAAGGCTGCGACGCATACGATCAATTCCAATATTGGGCTGTTGCCGATACAACAAGCGGCGAAGAAGTAAAAGTTGTTTCCTTTACCATAAACAAAGAATTGATACAGACTATCAAGAGTGGAAATATGGTTTCCGATAAATTAGGCGAATATGTAGACGACCTTTATATCCTGCCGAGTTTACAATAAAAGGCAAACCGCCGCGTGGCAACGGCGGTAAGAATACAAAGGAGTGAAAAAAGATGAAAACAAAATTGAGTTTAAAGGCAAAAATCCTTATCGGGGTATTTATCCCTTGCGCTTTATGCAGTTGTGCGGCACAATCCAACTCTGAGCCGACAAGGGAAATACCGATTATTGAAGAAGTTTCGACAGAACAAACCACCCTCGCGGCTTTAACGGAGATAACAACTGTAACAACTACCACAGAAAAGCCGACCGAAACTACAACGGAAGCTACAACTACAACAGAAACAACCACAAAGGCAGAAACGACCACCACCGAGCTAACAACACAAGCCCCCGCGCCCGTTGTCCGTGAAACCCCGCCGCCTATTGAAAATAACGACATCATCGTTTACATAGGGGAAACGGGCAATAAATACCACAAAGCCTCCTGCCGTACTCTAAAAGGTAACGGCAGCCCGATTACTCTAACCGAAGCACAAGCGCAAGGGCGCACAGCTTGTAAAATCTGTGGCGGCTAAACACATAATAAACGCACACAAACGCACGCGTGATATAAACAAACGCACGCGTGCGTTTTGCCGCCGACATCGCTGTCGGTCGCAAATCTGATTAACCAAAATTTTAAATTTAAACCAAGATTTAACTAATAAACCGTATCAAGCAAATTATAGGCAAGTTAAAAAAGTCCGCTGAAAAAGTGCATTTCAACCCCCAAACACGCCCTTAATCGACTACTTTATCAAGTTAAGTTACAGTTTTTTAGTCAATTCATTTCATTAACCATTCATTAACTTTTTGAAAAAGACGTTTTTCTGCGTGACGCCGGTAAAGATCAAAGCGCCTTTCTGACAAAACTTGCCGCTATCAAGAAGACGCATCTCTCCTGTCATGACTATTTCATGGCAGAGGCAGACGACAAAAACAATACCGCCATCCTTTATCGGGATGACGGCAAGGTCAAAAAGCTTGGCGTATTCAGCCTGAGCAGTAAACATAATCAAATAGACGTAAAATTTAATAACGGAGATTACGTCAATCATATAACCGGCGAAGTTGTTTCAATCCGGCACGGCAAACTCCTTACAACCGGCGAACCGATTGTCCTTACAGCTTCATCGTGAGGCTGATGCGGCCTTTCTTTTCATCGACACCGAGGACCTTCACTTTGACGATATCGCCCACACTGAGAACTTCACTCGGGTGGCGGATGTATTGATTGCTGATTTGAGAAATATGCACCAGCCCGTCCTGGTGGACGCCAATATCGACAAAGGCGCCGAAGTCAATCACATTACGGACGGTGCCCGTGAGCTCCATACCTTCCCGAAGGTCCCCGATATCCAGAACATCCTGCCGTAGAACGACGGGAGGAAGATCCTCACGCGGATCACGGCCGGGTTTGAGAAGCTCGGAGATGATATCGGTGAGGGTTGGGACGCCTGTTCTGCATTGCTCGGCGACGACCTGAGGGCCTGCGGCTTCAAATTTTGCACGCAGGTCTTTCAGGCCTCCTTTTTTCACATCGGCAAGAGTATAGCCGCAGAGCTCCAGCATCTTTCCGGCAGCCTGATAACTCTCCGGATGAACGGCGGTGTTGTCGAGAATCTGTTTTGATTCCGGCACACGCAGGAAGCCCGCACACTGTTCAAAGGCCTTGGGGCCGAGCTTTGGCACTTTCTTGATCTGAGTGCGGCTGGTAAAGGCTCCGTTTTCCTCGCGGTATTTTACAATATTGGAAGCTGTTGTTTTTGTCAGTCCGGAAACCCGCTGCAGAAGGCTCATGGAAGCAGTGTTGATGTCGACGCCGACAGCATTGACGCAGTCTTCCACAACGCCGTCGAGCGTTTCGGCGAGCTGCTCGAAGGCCACGCTCAACGTGGTAAACCGCCACGAGCGCAGCGCCTTCGCGTCCGCAGCCGGCAAAGCGTCGGCCCGAATCTCGTAGCCACCGGCAACGGGCGTGCACGATCTGACGTACATGGTGCCCGTGGGCGCAGCGCCTTCGGATTTAACCGAAACGCGCTCGCCCGGTTGCGGTGCCCACGAGTCCCATAATGAGCGCTCGTCATCGAACGCGATAACGAGCTGAGGAACCCGTCCCTCTTCGCGCGCATCGTACACGCACCGCGAAACGGTAACGAGCGAAGTAATGTCGGTGCCCTCGTATTCGATGATCATCGTATGCCTTTCGTGCTGAATATCGGGCTTTTGCAAAACCCCAGGTCAGCGGATTGCTGTAAAGCTTGTCTCTTTCCGCAAGATTGACGACGGAATTATCGGAAAAC
>CALEPU010000069.1 GCA_937913075.1 uncultured Clostridia bacterium | reverse complement strand
GAGACCGGCCTTATCGTCGGGATTCATTATCGAGGGGACGCCGTCCCTTATCAGAGTACCCGTCTTTGGGTCGAGCTTGACCTCGTTGGTATCGGGCACCTGCTTTATACATACAACGATGTTTAACATTCTTATTCTCTCCTAAATCAGTTTATCGGGAGGAAGACGTTAATGAATAATGAATACCGAAAACCGATTATTCATTATTCATTTTTCAGCCTTCGGTTTTCAGCTCAAAAGGCTTCCGGAGATGACCATTCGCTGCACCTCGCTGGTGCCCTCGTAGATCTCCGTTATCTTTGCGTCGCGCATCATGCGCTCTATCGCATACTCGCGTGTGTAGCCGTAGCCGCCGTGGAGCTGTACGCACTTTGTAGTGACCTCCATGGCAGTCTCCGCGGCGAAGAGCTTTGCCATCGCCGCCTCAACGCTGAAACGCTTCTGCGTATCCTTGGCTGTCGCCGCGCGGTAAACGAGCAGCCTTGCCGCCTCGACCTTAGCCGCGAGATCCGCAAGGGTGAACTGCGTATTCTGGAATTGAGCTATCGAGCGCCCGAACTGCTTCCTCTGCTTGACGTAGGCTACGGTCGTCTCCAAAGCGCCCTCGGCAATGCCCAGCGCCTGCGCCGCAATGCCTATCCTGCCGCCGTCCAGCGTGCCCATGGCGATCGAGAAGCCCTTGCCCTCAGCGCCCAAAAGGTTTTCCCTCGGGATGCGGCAGTCGCGGAAGATGAGCTCGTACGTGGAGCTGCCCCTTATGCCCATCTTCTTCTCCTTAGTGCCGAAGGTGAAGCCCGGGGTGCCCTTCTCAACTATAAAGGCCGAAATGCCCTTCGTGCCGAGCGCGGGGTTCGTCATGGCGAATATGATGTAAACGTCCGCTTCCTTGCCGTTGGTGATGAATATTTTGCTGCCGTTGAGCACGTAATTTTCGTTAACGAGCTCGGCCTTGGTCTGCACGCCCGCGGCGTCGGTGCCGGCGTTGGGCTCCGTCAGCGCAAAGGCGCCGAGCATTTCGCCGGAGGCGAGGGGCGCGAGGTATTTTTTCTTCCGTGCTTCGGTGCCGAATTTGTAGATCGGGTCACAGCAGAGCGAGGTATGCGCGGAGACTATAACGCCCGTGGTGGCGCACCTTTTCGATATCTCCTCAACGCAAAGCACGTATGTCAGGCTGTCACAGCCCTGACCGCCGTACTCACGCGGAATGGGTATGCCCATAAAGCCGTAATGCTGGAGCTTGTCCACCGTGCCGCGAGGAAACTCCTCCGATTCATCGACCTCGGCAGCATAGGGCTTGACCTCGTTCTCCGCGAACTGGGAGAAAAGCTCCTTTGCCATCTGCTGCTCAGGGCTCAACTTAAAGTCCATATTTATCCTCCATAATATAATGATCGCTCAAAGCCGCGGGCGCAAAAAAACAAGCGCCGTCTGCGGTAAAAGATATTATACCCGTAAATCACGCTCAATTCAAGCAAAAAAGGCTGAAATTAAAGTATATTTTGGAATCAAATCAATGGGCTGCCCCACTGTGCGATACAAAATTATCAACGGACCTTGCCGTCAAGCTGCTGCCGGGCAATTTAGCTGAAACAGCGGGAGAGGGGCCAAGCGGCTTACGCGCTCTCCCCGCCGGAAGTCACGGGCTCACCGTTGACGGTTATCTCATAGACGAGGTCGTCATAGAGGTCGGCGCGGTCGAAGCCGACGAGAACGCACTTGGTCTCAAACGCCTGCGTAACGACGGTATCCGGGCCGGGGGGCGTTACCGTAACGGCTATCCTGACCGTATTGCCGTCGTTCATTGCGCTTTCGAGCTCCGCTTTATAGCCGCCGGTGGGGTTCGTTATATAGACGGCGACGTAGAAATTGAAGGTGAAGGAGAAATCGGTCTCGTCCGTGGGGAGTCCTCCGCGGACATAATTGCCGAGCGCCTTCTCAAAAGCCTCGGAGTCGGTGAAGACGCGGTAGTAAGCCCCCGCCTCACTGCCGCCGCCGACGGAGTAGGTGTTGCTGAAAACGCAGCGGTATATGGGGTCTATCTCGTCGGTCTTGCCCGCGGGCTCCGCATCGATATCCTCCGAGGGCCAAACAGGGTGGAGGGTGTTTTCAAGCTGCGAGATGGGTACCCGCGTGTTCTCGGCGCCATCAGCCTTTATCGAGGCGCAGCCGCAGAACGCAAGCGCCATTGCCAACGCAAGCATAACGGTCAAAATTCTTTTCATATCTGTTGACCTCCTTTGTGGTGGTTCATATATATAACGCACGGGAAGCGTTTTGGGTTCCCGAGTATTATATCAGCTTTTTGCCGGGGAGTAAAGCAAGCTCCGCGGTAGGGAATTTGGTCTGCTCACAAAGAAAATCTCCGCCGCATAATTTAATATCAAGCGAATAGAAAGGAAATTTGCGGCATGGATGATACGGTTGCGCTGCTTGAAGGCGTGCGTTTGATATATCACGAGCCCCGCCGGGAGACTCTTGCGGTCGAGGGGCTCGACATGAGTGTGAAAAGGGGCGAGCTTGTATCCGTCGTCGGTCCCTCGGGCTGCGGCAAGACGAGCGTGCTCTCGCTCATTTCGGGGCTGTACCGCCCCTCTGCGGGAAAGGTGACGGTGCTAGGCGTCTCGCCGGAGGAGGCGAGGGACAGCATAGGCTATATGCTCCAAACGGATAGGCTGCTGGATTGGCGGACTATCGAAAAAAACGTGCTCTTGGGGCTCGAGGTAAAGGGCAGACTCAACGCCCAAACAAGGCAATATGCCAACGAACTGCTTGAAAAATACGGGCTCGGTCAGTTTAAGGAGCATTACCCGAGGCAGCTTTCGGGCGGCATGCGGCAGCGGGCGGCGCTGGTGCGCACGCTTGCCTTTTCGCCGGAGCTTTTGCTTTTAGACGAGCCCTTTTCGGCGCTGGATTACCAGACGCGGCTGATATTGGAGGACGAGGTGCGCTCCATAATAAAGCGCGGCGGCTACACCGCTGTGCTCGTCACTCACGACATATCCGAGGCGATAGCCATGGGCGACAGAGTGCTCGTCTTTTCAAACCGCCCCGCGAGGATAAAGCGGGAGTTTTCGGTGGACATTACGGGCTCCGCGCTCGAAAGGCGTGCGGCGGCGGACTTCCGCAGGCTGTTCGACGAGATATGGAGGGAGCTTTACTGACATGAAAACGACAGTGAAAACGGCGCCGCGTTCGGCGGAACGGTGTTCTGTTGAACAGTGTTCGGTGGAACACGACCGTTACCTTTTGAGGCTGAGGCGGAGAAGAAGGCTCGTGACCCTGCTGCGCGTGCTGCTGCTCTGTGCTTTGACAGGCGCTTGGGAGGCGGCGGGAAGAACGGGCTTAGTCGATCCGTTCATCATTTCAAGCCCCACCAGGGTGCTGAAAACCATCTCAAACCTATGGCAAAGCGGGGAGCTGATGCCCCACATATTCACCACTTTGTATGAAACCGTGATCGGCTTTGTGATCGGCACCGCCGTTGGCACCGCCATCGCCGCGGCGCTTTGGTTCTGCCCCTCGGCAAACGCGGTGCTCGACCCCTATCTCGTGGTATTGAACGCTCTGCCCAAAATAGCGCTTGGGCCGATACTCATAGTTTGGGTCGGCGCGGGTCCCTCGGCGATCATCGTCATGGCGCTGCTCGTATCGACGGTGGTGACCGTTATGAGCGTGCTTGCGGGCTTTTTGGAGACCGGACAGGAGAGCGCAAGGCTCATGCAGACGCTCGGCGCAACGCGCTTGCAGACCTTCTTTAAGGTGGTTTTCCCGGCGAGTATCCCCACTATAATGAGCGCGCTCAAAATAAGCGTCGGCATGAGCTGGGTCGGCGTAATAGTCGGCGAGTACCTCGTTTCGCGCCGCGGGCTCGGCTACCTCATAGTATACGGCGGACAGGTTTTCAAGCTCGATCTGGTCATGGCGTCGATAGTCATTCTCTGCCTGCTCGCCGCCGCAATGTATTATGCCGTCGCCCTGCTCGAAAAGGCGATCGATAAAAGGTTCGGGAGAGGGTGAAGAGAGGAATTGTTAATTCGGAATGGGGAATGCGGAATTATTGAGGGGTGAGCGCTCAACTCGGCTTGACAACGGGGCAGCCGACCTGACAACGGGGACGGTTACTGTTGTCAGCAGCGTAAGTAAGTATAAAAGAGTCAAACCTTTTTCCTGACAACGGAACCGTCCCCTTGTCATGTCGGCGGGGAAAGGGAAATTAACTTAGTTTCGTCACCATGTCATGGTGGAGGTGAAGAGGAAATTAACTTGGTTTCGTTGACAAGGTGACGGTTCCTCTGTCAATTTAGAGTTGTGTTCACCAAACATTCTTTCCCGCTTGACAGAAGTAACCGTCGTGTTACTCCGCATAAGGAACGTTTAATGATCTGCGGTGCAGTCGGGATCGGCTGCGCCGTTTTTACGCGGTTTGTTTGGAGAATTCCGCGATAAGCTCTGCGAGCTCTTCGGCTTCGGGAACGGTGAAGAGCCCAATGCCGGTGAAGTAGATATCTACAGTCTGAGTTCTGTGGCCGCCGATCTTCTGCGGTGCGTGGACTTCGATCCGCCGGATCAGCGTTTTCACGAACTCGGGAGTGAGCGTGCGCACGTCAGTAGTCTTTCGTACGATGTTAAACAGGGTCCGAAGATCGGTCTTCTTCTGCTTTCCCGCTTCGAGCTCGGCTTCGAGCGATTCTGTCTCCGCTTCTAGGGAATGCTGTTCCGTTTCATACGCTCCGCTGAGCTTCATGAACCTATCGTCGGAAAGCTTGCCGATAACGTTGTCCTCGTAAATACGCTGTATAAGAGAGTCTATATCCCTTATTCGCTTCCTGTTGTTGTCAACGGCGCGCTGCATACGCTTAAGGTCGGTATCGCGGAGCTTTGCCTGCGTCCTTTCCTGTATGTGTATGAACAGGCCTTCATACGAGCGGACGAAATCTACAAAGCGGCTGATACTCTCGAGGACGATCTTCTCAAGCGCTGCGTTGCGGATATAGTGCGCGGTGCAGGGCCCTCTCCCGGACTTGTATCGGGAGCAGACGAAGTTGTCGTCCGAGGCCTTTTCTCTTGAGCCGTAGAAGTAAAGCTTGCTTCCGCAGTCGGCACAGTAGACTATTCCCGAGAACGGGCTCGTCCTTCCCGACCTTGTGGGCCTGTGCTTGTGGCTCCTCAGCTCATGCACTCTCTGCCACAGCTCTTCGGAAATGATCGGCTCCTGCTTGTCGGGGATTATCTGCTGTTTGTCCTCCGGTATGCGGACGCGCTTCTTCACCTTGTAGCTGACGCGGGAAGATTTGAAGTTCACCGCGCATCCGGTGTACTGACGGTTATCAAGTATTGCCCCGACGGTATCGCCCGTCCAGCCATGGGGTATGGTCTGCGGCTTGTTGGAAGTGCTGCGGCCTTTTGCGAGAGCATACTCCGTCGGAGTTAGCACGTCTTCCGCTTCCAGTATCCTTCCGATCACCGAAGGATCGTTCCCCGCCATGAAGAGGTCGAATATCCTCTTTACGACAGCGGCCGCTTCTTCGTCTACGTGCCATATCTCACGGTCGTTCTCATCCGCGATATAGCCGTATGGTACGCAGGAATACCCAACTTATTTGCTCTGAGCATACTCTGCGAGAAGTATTGCTTCCTCTTGACTTCCCTGAATGTCATATTTGACTGGGCAGAACACCGTTTTTTCATTCCCCGAGATATTAAAGCAAACGATGAGATCGCTGCCGTTCAGAATTACCGAAGAAAAGCCTATCCTGTCGCTTTCGTTGGATCGAAGATCTTTAACGAGCTTAAGATCAAGGGACCCTTCAAAAACGAGTTCCCCTTCAAAGCTGCGGATCTCTATCTGCGCTTCGCCGTCTTCCGTCCAGAATGTGAGCGCGGCATTGTCGGAAAGGTAGCCGCTTCCCCTGAGACCGAATTCACAGAGCTCACTGAGCTCTCCGCCTGACAGTAAATAAAGCATTTGCTTTGTCCCCTCACGGACGCTGCGCGGCATCAGATAGATCCGGTCCTCCGATTCGACCCAAAAGCTGAATCTGGATCCTATGCCCGGATCCGCTTTCCCCGTGAAGACCTCCTCAACGGTCGCTGTATCGATATTCCATCGTCTCAGCTCGATGGTGCGGAAAAGCTCGCCGTCCTCTTCCGCAGTTTTTTCCAGAAGGAAATACACGTATTGCTGATAATAAAACATGATTGGCACGGCATAGTTTTCCGAGCTCTCGATCTCGTAGATCCTGTTCATTTGACCGTTCGACGGATCGAAGCTCAATACGCTCGTTTGCACCAGAGGCTCGCCGGCTCTGACCTTTTCGATCTGATTCCATCCATACAGTATCCCGCGGTGGTAGTCGTATCGCTCCGGCAATCCGTATGCCTCCATTTCGTCAAGGGCTAATAACGTATCAAGCTTACGATCGGTACCATCCGGGTTCACGCTGTACAAAGCGTACTTGCGATTAGCTTTCGAGTATGCGATAAAATGCAGCCTTCCTCCCCAAATATTCAGGGATTTTCCCATCGTGAGGGCATAGCCTCCGCACTCCTCGTTATCTTCATATGCGTCGTGCAGACATTCGGGCTTGCTGCAGAGCACGCCGCGGTCGCCCGTCGATTTATCGAAATAATAAAGATAGCTTCCCGAATACGCCAGATAATAATATGCATCCTCTGTTTCGGCAAGCCCGTCATAACGCATCCCGAATCGGTTGTTGAAATCCTCAATACTTTTTTCAGAAGCGTCGGAAGGCGCAGGCGTGAAGTCCGCACCTGTATTCTCACCGCCCGTGCCATGGACACAGGCAGTGAGAATACATGATAACAGCAGCAAGAATGTCAATACAGCTTTCTTCATTCTTCTTCCCCTTAGTTGATATTCGTGCTGTAGACCGAGGTATTATTAACAAAATACTCATAATCTACCGCGCATACAGTCAAAGTATTGTCAGCAAACAGCTTTTTGGATGCTGACATCGCATTAACTATCCCAGAGGAGCCGAAATCGGTTTGACCTCCCGTATAGTTAATTGTCAAAGTTGCCTTGCAGGAGTAATCAGCCTGAGGAAGGTGGTTTAAACCGGAAACAAAACTGATGTTGATTTTAGCCTTCCCGAAGACGGCGTTTATCGTTGATAAGGATGTTTCCCGAACTCCAAGGCTGTACTCGATATGTGTTTCACTATCGGTTCCGTCAAGAGCATATACAGGAACAATGGCACAGAAAACCAGAAGAGCACTTAATGCAATGAGCGCTGTTTTCTTAAATGTACTTTTCATCGTTCTTTTCCTTTCTGCTGATTCAGAGTTTTTTAATGTGGAGATAGTCGTTCGGTCCTATACGGCAAAACTCTCTTTGACAATGGAATGTGAATGAGTTTCACAAAGCCCTCATCAAATTGCCTTTAATAATTCTTCGGCTTTTCCGGCACTATCGGCTCAAAGAAAGCTCCGGAGCAGGGCGTCGCCGCAAATACATTAGCTGCGAATGCCATCACTGCCGCTATTACGGCAACGACTGCTGCAACAAAGCGCGTTCTACGTTTCATGCAAAATCACCTCCTGTTCTGTTGTTATATATTAATAATAATTGATGCAAAAACAAAGTCAATAGATATGGCGTGAATGATATGTTTTTTGGCGCAGAAACTGTTTTTAGGCGCAGAAACTTCCTTGACCTATCCGGAAAAGTATTTTATACTCTTGTTAATTAGTTGTGGAGGTCAGCAAGTGGAATTGTTCTGGTCATTGGTCGAGTATCTGTCCTGTTTATGCGAACCCTTATTCGCATATTTCCTGTTAAAACGTCATTTGGGATGTAAATGCGTATGCCGCATAATCGCCATTGTATTGATCCCCGTTATAGCAGCGGGAACATATGTACTAAACCTTAATGATCTGCCTTGGTATGTAGTATCCCTGATCACACTGCTTGTTTTATTAGCATACTCTATCATTCTGTTTAAGGGATCTCTTTCATCTCGCACTCTATTTGGAGTTACTCCTTCAATCGTATTCGTAATCTCAGATCATACTGTCTTTTCGATAATGATGCTTGCAACTTCCCGTTGGGAAGAAGCAGTGATACCTGCTAACTGGTTACGGCTTATCGGAATTTCCCTATACATATTATTACTAACGCTGACACTCATAGTTTTGATCTCAATAAAGCGCACCGAAGGCGAGCTGCCTTTGGTATTCTCTCTTGCCCCGATAGTACTTGCTGCACTTGGTATTATCAGCATACTGATACATGAAGCACAGTATGAAAAACTGGCAGAAACAGGTTTTGACGTGCTGCCATGCGCGGTCAGCAATATAGCGATCTCGATCCTCTGCGCAGCATCCGCTTTACTTCTCCACCTGGCGTCTGTCATTTACAAAAAGAATCTTGATCAACAAAAAGAGCTTCAGCAGAGAAAGCTTGAGATCGATCACATCGATCAAGTCAGTTCTATGTATGAATACGTTAGGGAGTGGCGGCATGATATGAACGGTTTGCTTTCTACCGTCGACTCGCTTGCACAGGTGCAAAACTGTAACGAGATACGTAATGTTATTTCCGGAATGATCGAGGCTGCAAAAGAGACCGCTGTTATAGTAAGCACAGGGAATCCCGCCGTTGATGCAACGATTTCAAGCAAGGCCATAATGGCAAAAGAAGCAAATATAAAGCTGAATTGTATTTTGGCTGTCCCGCCGGAGCTTAAGATCGATCAAGCCGACGTATGCTCCATATTGATCAATCTGCTTGACAACGCTATCTATGCTGTTAAACAACTGGATACTATCGAGAAAACAATTGATCTTGAAGTTTCGCTTCAAGGTAATATGCTTAAGATCGGCGTTAAAAACCCGTCAACTGGCAAATATGTTTTCTCCGGTAAAGATTTGCTCTCGACCAAGAAAAACAGTGTTGATCACGGCCTCGGGCTCAAACGAATAAAGCGCATAGCCGAAAAGCATGGCGGATATGTCGAGCTTCATCCAAACGAAAACAGCTTTGAAGCAATCGTGCTGCTTGCAGCGAAGGAGGGAATATGATTTCCATTGCATTGTATGAGGATAATATAAAGGATGCGGAGCGTCTGTTAGACTTACTCAACGAATGGTCTTTCAACAGAGATAAGCCTATAACTGTCAAGCATTATTATGCAGCAGGCGACGTCTCCGCACTCGACGCTTATGATTGCTTAATGCTTGACGTGAAGATGCCCGGGATCAACGGCATTGATTTCGCGCGTAAGATCCGGTCTGCAAAGATACTTGTTCCGATCATATTTGTTTCAGATCATATTGAATACAGCGTGGACGGTTATGAAGTTGACGCCCTGCGTTTCCTAAACAAAAACAACGCTGATTTTACAGCCAAGCTGTTTGAATGTATGGACAAGACTTCTTATGAAATAGAGAACAGTTCTCAATCTTATTACACCATTAAGGATAAAGGGGCAACCAAGAGCGTGTCCTTTTCGGAAGTTCTGTATTTCGAGATCAGTAATCATACGATCACTGTTCATACCTTGTCCGATACTTACAGCGAGCGCAAAAAGCTTTCGGATCTTATGCTTGAGCTTCCGGATCAATTCGTCAGATGCAGCCGTTCGTTTATCGTAAACGTCCTTCATATAAAAGAATTGACCTCGAAAAATGTTTTATTGCGCGACGGAACAAAGCTAAACGTTACAAAACAGCATACCGACGACATGTTCAAAAGGTATCTGCGTTTCCACTAAGGTGCGTACCGTGAAAAAGCTGTCTGTTATTATGGCAAATATGCTGGTGAGAAACGGCGCCGACCCCGAAATGGAGGAGGTCTACGCCTATGGTATCGAATGCACGCTTTCGACGTTGTTTATACTTGTACTGCTGATGATTTCCGGCTTCATACTGAGAAAGCCCGTTCACATGCTCATATTCATTGCCGCTTGGCTGCCGCTGCGGATGCTCGTCGGAGGAGCGCACGCAAATACGCATTGGGCGTGCACGCTCGTTTCTGTCGGGCTGGGGACGGTCTCGGTGATGTTCTGCGCCTTCCTGAACAGGATGTACATTGCCTTTCTTATGATGATGCCGCTTTCCGTTGTCTGCTGCGTCATCCTCTTCCTGATCGCCCCGGTCATTCACAAGAATCACCCGATCTCTATGCGCCGCTATCGCAAGACCCGCGTAATTGCGAGGATATACACCGCGGCTGAATGCGCCGTGGTTATCCTTATCGTGCTCAGCGGATCGCGGATGATCGCACCTGCTTTTATGGTTTTTTTCACGACGACGGTGTTGGCTGTTATCGGATGGTTCAGCAAGAATACAGATAAAACGTTTATGACTGTGCGGAAGCAGTAATGCAAGTCTTGCCTGCGCTGATCGTTCGAATATAACAGAAAAACGGGGCAAGTCATTAGTCAATTCTTGCCCCGTCTTGTCTTGCCTTTTCTGTACCCCTGAACCTTCCTTATGGGGACTAACCGTCCCCATTCAGACCGCTGACAAAGTCAAGTCGGCGGTCTTTTTTTGCATAAAAAGCTGGCAA
>CALEPU010000068.1 GCA_937913075.1 uncultured Clostridia bacterium | reverse complement strand
ACGCTCTTCCGATCTAGTGTACAGCTTCCAGTCAGTTGCTGACTGGAATGGGATGATAACGTGCAGCCTGCAATCTGCGGGCGGCTGGTGCTTACAGGTAGTATGGTAAGCGTATGTATAACCGTCCAGCGCATCGTGTATGCGTTAAAAAATGCTTTCGTCGCAATGTTCATAATCTAAAGCAATCGCAGAACGGGTAGGGAAATTATCTTTTTTCCGTCCCGGGGGGATTGTATCGCTGGTAAACATTTCCCCGAAAACCGCTCCGCCGGCTTTCATCTTAATAGCCTGCTGGGTTTCATCTTGGTAATTGTCGCTTGTTTTCGGGAGCGATAAGAACCGTTCCCATGACATACCTATCGAAACGACCGGATGGGAAATTTTGATACAGAACTCTTCCCACGAATAAATTTTTACTTTCCCATGAGTTGAATATAATGAAGGATATTCCGTTATGACCATAAAAAAATACACCTCTTCTCGAAAAAATTGCAGAGGTGTACTTGCAGTAATCGTAAATAATATGATATAATAAAACAAAGACCGTTACGAGTCTTGAAATTTATCGAAAGGAACCTAAGAACAATGACAACCAAAAAGATCCTTGCACTCGTTTTGTCGCTTGCCATGGTATTGGTCTGTCTTCCCGGTGCGGCAGTGTTTGCCGCCGAGGAGGAGAGGACCATAGGCAGCGGCGGGCTCGTGCTCGATACCGACCCCACGGGTGGTTACGAGGGCGATTACGTAGTCATCTATAACCCCGCAACTTCTTCAAGCACATCATATTCCACCGGCACCATGACCGGTCTTATCGAGACCGAGGTCTCTGCTAACGTGCTGCCCGCAAGAGCCGCGAACGATCCCGGTCTTACCGTCATTGACGTTGACGGTGAGATCGCTTTGCGTGAGCGCGAAGAGCTCGGCGCCGCATACGGAAAGATCGACGAGGCGGGCGGCGTCCGTGCCTCCTACTCCGTCGGCAGCACCAAGAGCTTCACCATCTCAAACTATAACCCCGGCAGCGGCACGAGCCTCACGTTCAAGGTGCTTGCCGTGGGTCAGCACTGCTACATATGGACTCCCTCGCAGAACGTAACCAATTACTATACTCTTGATTCCATCAATGCCGATTACGCTCAGCAGGCCGCAGACGAGTTTGACAGGATGTACGACCTCATGAACAGCTCCTTCGGCAATCACTCCAACGGCTCCAACGGAGACGGCAAGGTCAGCCTTCTGTTCTACAATATCGACGACGGTTACGATCCCGCAACGAGCGGCGGTTACGTTGCCGGTTACTTCTCTTCCGCCGGTTATTTGTATGACGGCATGCCCATCATCAATATCGACACCTATCCCGGTATCTATTTCGTCTCCTCTTCCGGTACCGATTACACCACGCTCGATCGTGCCTTCGGCACCGCCTGCCATGAGTATCAGCACTGTATCAACTACTCCAACACCAGCTCGATGAGCACATGGCTGAACGAGTGCTTCTCCGCCGCGGCTGAGGAGATATGCTATCCCGGCTCCAGTATCGTTGGGCGCATACAGTCTTGGGAGAGCTATTACTATTCCTCCAATAACGATTGGCTCAATCCTCCCGAGGAGTTTGATTATAACGCCGACCTTACTCTTCTTAACGGCTATTCCATGTATACCTGGAGCAACAGCCTTGAAATGTACGATACTTTGGCGCTGTATTCTCAGGTCTCGTTCTTTGCGCAGTATCTGTTCACTCAGTTCGGCAACGGCATCTATAAGCAGATATCCAACAACTTCTCGTCAAGCGAGGTCACTGCGATTACCAACGCCACGGGCATGAGCTGCTCCGAGCTTGTCAAAAATTTCCGTATCGCCATCTATGCAAACGACCACGATGCGTATAACGGTCAGTATGGCTTCATGCCGCAGGCGGATTACGATCCCGCAAATTACTATAATGTAGATAACCCGTATAACCTCCTCGGCCCCGTTGTGTTTACCGGTACCTCCTGCTCCATTAAGGGCGGCGGCGCTATCTGTGTCAAGCCCGTAAACGGCGTTTACAATCCGCCGTCCGGCGCTTCGAGCAGCCTCGTCTATATCGGCATTACAAGAAATTTGGTCACTTATAACGTAGACGCGGTGTCCAATAATACCGCATACGGCACCGTTTCCGTTAACGGCACCAAGATCACCTGCACTCCCGCGGAAGGATATTACGTTGAGAGCTGCGACGTGATAAGCGGTACGGCGACGACCGTCATCAACGGCAATATCATCACTGTAACGCCCACCTCCGACTGCACCGTCCGCGTCAACTTCGCTCCCAAGCCCAGCTATACGATCAACT
>CALEPU010000067.1 GCA_937913075.1 uncultured Clostridia bacterium | reverse complement strand
CGCTCTTCCGATCTGGGCTCGACAGGCTCGGTGGGCTCAACGGGCTCGGTGGGCTCAACGGGCTCAGTGGGATCGACAGGCTCGGTGCTCTTGAGGTTGATAGCGCCGTTAACAGCTACTGCGGGGATAGCAACGGAGTCAACGCCGATAGGCTGATAGGAGAACTCCTTAACCCAGAAGGTAAGAAGCTGGTCAGTCGTGCAACTCTCGGAAACGGTGAACTCAACAGTGCAAAGAACGCCGTCGCCGGTCATACCGTTCATAATACCCAAGAAGCCGATTGCCACATCACCGGAGTTGGTGACCCAGTCGATGATAGGGGTAACACCGCTGAGCAGGGGACCGTTGACAACGTTGTTCACGGTGAGCATATCGGCATCATAATACAGGTGGGACACAAGGGTATGCGCTTCATTGCTGCCCATGTTGCTTACGGAAACGGCTACCTGGACCGTATCACCGGGATTGACGTCGTTCACGGTATCCACAGTGAATACGACCTCGCCCTCCGCGGATGCGGGAACGGCAATGAGGCAGCACAGCATGGCTGCCGCCACGAGAAGAGCTAAAAACTTCTTCATACGGAAAAAAACTCCTTCCTAAATTTGCATGCATGCAGGCGCAAATTGCCTCACATACAGAATTACGGACATACTATACCACAGAACGGTGTAAATTGCAATACCCTTTTGCATCCATAAACGGAATATTTTATCTGAAATATTTACACTGCCGTCAGTTACCGTCGGTCTGTCCCTGCGGCGGCGTGCCGGTGAAATCACCTTGCGGTACCTGCCCCGGGACGCCCTGACCCTCCGGCGGTGCACCCATTGGTCCGCTCGGGAATTCCTGACCCTGCGGCTGCCCCTGACCTTCCGGCTGACCGTTGTTCATCATGCCCATGGAGGAGATATCGAGCGAGCCGACCTTTACCCTCTCCTCCGCCGACTGCGCACCGGTCTCGGCGGCAAGCCCGCCCGAAAGCTGCTTTCGTATGCTTTTGGCGCGAAGCTTGCAGAAGCTCTTTAAGGTCTTAACGGCGGTATCGAACTGCTCGGCGGTATAGAACGCCGACGGATCGGCCTTGACGTATTTTGCTATCAGCTTCTGCACTCTGTTTATTTCCGCAAGGCAGCGGCCGCTCTCGAAGAAGCCCTTCAAGAGCTCGTCATAATATTGATGGTACAGCGCCAAATATTCCTCGTTCGATACTATGGCGTTCCACAGCGGGCGCTGCTCGGGGGATGCGCCCGAGAGCGGAGTGTCGATACCGGTATTGACTGCGGTCTCGGCGTCGCTGCCGCCCATGAAGCCGCAGAAGGCGAGATTGTAATCCCACGGGAAGACCGTAACGGTGCCTTGCTTTTCAAATAGGTAGTAGTTATGGAGCATATTGCCCGTATAGCTGTCGTAATTGAGCACGAAATTATGCGCGACGAAATACCTTATTACCTGATCCATATCCCAATGGCTTTCGATATCCTCGCCGGAGCTCAGCGCTTTTATCGCCGCTACGAGCCTATGCTCTGCCGCCTCGTCGACGTCGCTCTCTTCATTATCGAATATTGCCGAGTAGGAGGAGAGCTCATCGTCGATATATACGAGGTCTGCGCCGCAGGCATCCTCGTCCATGCCCGGACCGCCCTGCTCGGGCTGCTGACCGGCGGCGGGATCGAAGCCGCCGTTCGGTAGCTCGGGCATATCGCCTTGCTGAGCGCCGGGTACGTTCATATTGTCGAGCCGCTCCGTTTCGGGCTTGTAAAGCGCGCCGTCCGCATCACCGAAATTGCGCTCGAGGAAGGCGGAGGAAATATCCTCTATTGCGATATAGAGCCCGTGCAGCTCGCCGTTTACGTAAAGCTCGGCGTATGAGGTGAGCGGCGCATACGCACCCGCCTCCCTCATTATGAGGTAGGAGATGTGTTCCTTCATATAGGTGGCGTCCGCCATTATATTGTTGAGGTTGAGCTTGTCGAGACCGTGATAGGTCTGCCCGTCGACAAACTTGCCGAAGTTGAGCTTAAAGCTGTATCTTTCGGACTCCGAGGCGGCTATCTGGGTGAGGGAGGTATTGCCCTTTGTGGAGAACGATACATCCTCCATCCTCTCGCCGTCTATTGTGACCGAGGCATGGTATTTGGTCTTGCTGAGGGGAGACTGAATTATATCCGCCCAATCCTCCCCCGCTATCTCGACCTCGATACGGTGAACGAAGGAGGTATCGAAAAGCGTACACTCCTCGTCGAGATATTTGACTGATGCCTGTTTTTTATCGGCGGCGCAGGCGCAGAGGCTCAGCGCGGACGCAAACGCCGTAACAAGCGAAACAAGCTTTATAAAACGGGACATATCAACACTCCAGACGGGCGCGGGCAAAAGAGCGCCCTTATAATTTATAGTACAGTATAGCACGCAGAGCGTGTTCTTTCGGCAAGTACATGAGATTGTCACAACATTGTGCGCCCGATTGACAAATCGGACGGGCACGGCGACGCGCACTTCGGCTTACCGCAAAAGGGCTCTGCTCCCGAAACCGTAAAAACAAATTAATCCGAAAAAGAAAAGCATTGCGTGCGCGCGAAAAACGCGGTATACTGAACCAAGGAGGCAGCTCTTAACGATCGATATAATAATTCAGAAGGAGATACATCAAAATGAAACATCAAATCAAGACCACGGACGCCATTTTTCCCATGCCCGTACTGCTCATTTCCACGTTTAACGAGGACGGCAGCGTGGACGTAATGAACGCCGCGTGGGGCACTATGCTCAGCCGCGACATGGTAGCGCTGAACCTGTCCGAGACGCACAAGACCGTGCAGAACATCAAGGTCAGGAAGAGCTTTGTCATCCACATTGCGGACGCAAAGCACGTCGTTGAGGCGGATCTCTTCGGTGTAGTCAGCGGCAGCAAGGATCCCGAGAAGTTCAAAAAGAGCGGACTGACCTTTACAAAGTCGGAGCTTGTCGATGCACCGGTTATAAACGAGCTGCCCATCGCCATGGAGTGTGAATTCGTGGAGTATCAGTCCGACGCCACCGGCATGGGCGTTATAGGCAAGGTGCTGCGAACCTCTGTCGAGGAAGCCCATATGAAGGACGGCAAGGTCGATATCGACTCTCTCGAAGCCATCGCCTACGATCCCTACACCCTCGGCTACTACAAGGTCGGCGGCAGGGTAGGCAACGCCTTCAATGACGGTTTGAAGCTGATGTAACTCGGCATGAAGGCGCTTATTATCAACGGCAGTCCCGGAAAAAACGGCAGCACCTCCGTTGCGTCGGGCAAGACGGAAGGGATATTTGCCGCAGAAGGCGTTGAGACCGAAGCGGTGCCGATAGACAATAAGGATATAAGGGGCTGCTGCATTTAGCAAGCATTTGAGACAAAGCACACAGAAACAAGCATGGCGTGATTTTGAACGAGCCATGCTTGTTTTTTTCAGCAGTATTGATTTAACGAATTGCGAGTGATTTTACGGCAGCTCCTTTAAATCATTTGTTTTTATCCTTTGCGTAG
>CALEPU010000066.1 GCA_937913075.1 uncultured Clostridia bacterium | reverse complement strand
GGCAGGACGGTGCAGAGCTGCGTCAATTTCTGCGGAGGAAGGAGCTTTGACAGGCTTATCGGGGCGGACAGCATATCGCTCCTCTTCACTCCCTTTATAAACCGTTGGAACGGCACGGACACGGTCCAGCTCAGAGTGTTTTCGGTGCGTCCCGACGCGCCGCGCTGTCCTTCAAAATTCATCAAAAACAATATCCACCGCTTTTACGAGCCGTTCCTTCAGGCTGTTTCCGAGGACGGCGAGACCGAAGGGCTTCCGCCCGTTTACGAGGGCGATATCGCAGATAGGGTCGGCAGAACCTTTGCCGGTCTGATGCTTGCAGCCTTCTCGACGGACGGCGCCGAGAGGATACTGCACGAGCTCGGCATGGCAGGTATCGAAAACTATGAGATCTGCTTCAATACTGTTCCCGAGGGCATTTACTCGGGCAACGTACTGCTTATCGCGCCGAGCATTCAGCATCTTCCCGACCGCGGTTACAATACGGTAATATTCTGCGACGAGCCCTGTCATACCGGCATTTACGAAAAGATACGCCGCGCGATGCCGGACGCCTCGTTTGAAAGGCTCGGCATACCCGGAGATTATGCCGATATTTGCAGCGGGTTCACGATAAGCCGTGCGGAGATGGGGCTCTACTATAAGACGATAGCTTCGGCTCTCGCCGTGCGCACGCTTTCAATGCCCGATCTGCTCGTTTACCTTTGCGATGAGCTTTCGCGTCCGCCCCATCAGACGGTGTTTGCGCTGACGGTGTTTACACAGCTCGGCTTCATCACCGATGACGGCGGCAAGGCGGTGCGAATGCTGAGCAGCGGCTTCCGGAGCCTTGATGAGAGCGCGGCATACAAATACGTTGCTCTCATGCAGAGGGCGGACTGACTGCGGCAGAGCGCATGGATCAAGCCCTGCGTTTTTGCCGGATAATAATTTACTTTGTTAATAAACCTATATGGGGGTCACATATATGAACGAATTTGAAAACGAGCTCAACGAAGTCACCTGCGAGAATGAGAGCAAGGCGCTCATGACCGCGCAGGAGCTTAAAGCCACCATAAGGGAGATACCGGATTTTCCCAAGCCGGGTATACTCTTTTATGATATCACTACTCTGCTTAAAAACGCCGATGCTTACGAGGCGCTCATTGCAAGTATAGCCGACTCGCTGCGCGGGCTTGACGTTGACGTCGTTATCGGACCCGAGGCGAGGGGCTTCGTTATAGGCTCCGCCGTGGCATACGCCATACATGCGGGCTTTGTCGTCGCAAGGAAGCCGGGCAAGCTCCCCTCGGACGTTTATCGCTTCTCCTACGGTCTGGAGTACGGCAGCGACACCCTTGAAATACACAAGGACGCCATACAGCCCGGGCAGCGCGTTGCGATCGTCGGACCGACCGGCTGCGGCAAAACGACGCTGATCAATCTTCTGATGCGCTTCTATGACGCGGACCGCGGGTCGATCCGGATCGACGGGATCAAAACGTATGATGTAAGCCGTAAGTCCCTTCGTGAAAATTTCGGAATGGTACTGCAGGAAACCTGGATCAAGAACGCTACGGTCCGGGAGAATATCGCCTTCGGCAGACCGTCGGCCGATACGGAGGAAATCATCCGCGCAGCCAAAGCAGCGCACAGCTACAGTTTTATCCGTATCGGCCGACG
>CALEPU010000065.1 GCA_937913075.1 uncultured Clostridia bacterium | reverse complement strand
ATCGTGATACTGGTCCTTATACTGGTCTTTTTGTACTTTACCTGTTTCCGTGACTGCACTTATGAAGGCACGAACGCAGTAAGCGGCGTAATGAGCTGTCTTGGTCTGAACGGCGGGCAGCATTACAGCGGCTTCGGCGGCGGCTTATCACGCGGCGCCGGCGGCGGCGGTCGCAAATGACAGCTTAAAGCTTTTCGTGCAGAGACGAGATCTACTACCTTATGAGGTGACGATATAAATGAACAAGAAGAATGACAGGGGCAGCCTGCTTGCTGCGATAGTTGTATTCATAATAGTGTTTATTGCTTTAAGGAGCATCGGCTGCTCCAACGGCTGTGCCGGATGCGTTGCGGGCGGCTGCTCCTCGCAGTACGGCAATTACAATAGCTGCACCGGCTGTGTTGCCGGAAGCTGCATAGGCGCGGCGACGGGCTGCAGGGGCAGCGGCGGCCGTCCCGATACCGCAAGCGGCACGTCGGCTCCCACCTCGGCCGCAAGCAATATAACGGTCGATATATCCCCCAAGTCGGAGGTCTATATCAACGACTACACCTCCACCCTCACCGATGATGAAAAGAGCGCGATAGCTGCCGCAGGGCAAAAGCTTTACGGCGACTGCGGCGTTCAGCTTGTCGCCGTGGTGATAAACGACGCTTCAAAGCTCGGCAACGATGAGCTTTCAGACTATGCCTACCGTATTTTCAACGCTTGGGGCGTAGGCGACAGCGCCACCAACAGAGGGCTTTTGCTGCTCATAAACATTGCCGAGGGCGAGTATCCGGGCAACGCCTACTGCATCGAGGGCACGGGGCTGGAAAGCCTGCTGCCCGCATCCGAGCTCGGCAGTATAATCGACAGCTACGTGCTGCCCCGCCTTGACGAGCGGCAGTTCTCCGCCGCCGTGCAGGACGGTTACGGAGCCTTGGCTTTGAGGCTCAACGAGCTTTACGGTGACTGATATGCTCAGCAATACGATGACACTTGAAGAAATCAGGGCAAAGGCACTCTGCCTTTACGAGGCGCTGCACGAGCATCCCGAGCCCTCGGGCGAGGAGGTTTGGACTACCGAGTCCATAAAAGCCGAATGTAACGCGATAGGGCTTGAAATACTGCCCATGCGCCTGCAAACAGGGCTTGTCGCAAGACTTCGCGGATGCGGCGACCGAGCGGTCGCTCTGCGTGCGGATATCGACGCCGTTACTCTTGAATATCCTCTGCGCCGTCCCTTTGGCAAGGCAGCGCATTACTGCGGACACGACTGCCATACCGCGGCGCTTTTGACTGCGGCGCGCATGCTTTCCCTGCTCCCGCAGAGCGAAAGAAAAAACGATATTTACTTCATATTTCAGCCCGCAGAGGAGACCATGCGGGGAGCCGAGCTGCTTTTATCCTGCGGGCTTCGCACTGCTTTTGACAAGCCGCTGACGGCAATCTACGGCATACACAACCGCCCCGAGGTCAAGGCCGGCGATATAGCAGCCGAGTCAGGTCCGCGCATGGCGGCAAAATGCGATTTTGCCATATCCATACTCGGCGTCGGCGGGCACGGCGGCGAGCCTCAGCTTTGCCGGGATCCCATTGTAGCTGCCGCCGAGCTTATAACCTCGGCGCAGACGATAGTCAGCCGCTCCACGGCGCCGCAGGACGCCTGCGTTTTAAGCTTCTGCTCGGTAAACGGCGGCTCCGCAAAGAACTTCGCGCCGACGGGCGTTGAGCTTACGGGCAGCATACGCACCCTTTCGGACGAGGTGATGCAGGCGGCATACGCGAGGCTCAGCGAGCTTACCGATGGCATTTGCGCGCTTTACGGCTGCACCGCGAGGATACAGCGCACCGCTTTCTCCCCCGTGACCTATTGCAGTGAGAGGCTCCTGCACATGGCGCGCTCCGCTGCGCAGGCGGCGCTTGCCGACACCGGCTGCGGTTTCGCCTCCCCCGCCCCCGCAATGGGAGCGGATGATTTTGCTCACTTCGCCGAGCTTGCGCCAACCTTCTACTATTGGGTCGGCTCCGGCAAGGCCGACGGCTCGAGCGTGCCTTGGCACGACAGAGCTTTTGAAGCCGACGAGGGCTTCTTCCCATCCGCTGTGCTGCTGTATGCTTACAGCGCTCTGCAATATGAAAAGAGCAGCGAAAGGTAAACGCCGCTCATTAATTCAACAGCAAAACAAGCCGGAGCAAGAAACTCCGGCTTGATCGTTATTTGGATCAGTTCTCTTGAAGTATCACTTTGCCGACGACACGCAGGTCGTAGGCATATTTTATGTTTATCGGGCTGTACTTGGGGTTGAGGGAAATGAGTTTTAAGCCGCCCTCCCTGTCGAGCTTTTTACAGTACGCGTCGCCGTTGTAGACAAAGACGCCTATCTCGCCATGCTCGAGCGTATTGACGCTCTGTACAAAGACGACCTGACCGTCATTGAGCAGAGGCTCCATCGAATCGCCGCTGATGCGTACGGCGAAGTTTGCCTCCGGCGGAATATCCTCCGACTCATAGGGCTCGAAACTATCGCTGTCGAGGAACACGCCGGTGCCCGCAGAGACGGGCAGATCGTAGAGCGGCACTATGCGCTTGGGCAGCTCCTTCACCTCCGCCGCCTCGGCATACTTGGGGCTGAGGCGCAAAAGCTCGGCATATTCTCTAAGCATACGCACGCCCTCGCGGTTGAGCCCGGCAAGAGGGTCGTTGCCCGAGATGCCGAGGAATGCGGAGGCCACGTCCGCCACGCCGTAGATCTCGCACAGCCATATAAACTGCATGGCGTCGGGATAGGTCGCGCCCGTCTCCCACTTGCTGACGGCGCGATTTGTTATAGGAGCCAGATGCAATGATATGAGCCGCGCAACCTCCTGTTGGGAGTAGCCCGCAGCCTTGCGAAGCTCGGTCAGTTTTTCCCCAAAGTCCATATCACACCTCTTTTGTTTTGTTCTTCGACATTATAACACGGTTTCCCTCAAAAATCAACATATTGGAGATAATTTGCCGTTGACTTCTCTGTTTGGGAGATTTATAATATCAGGAGTAGCGTGTTAGGAGAACAGCGGTATGATAAGAACTATCCTCCATGTGGACTTCAACAACTTTTACGCGAGCGTCGAGTGCTTAGATCGTCCGGAGCTTGCGGGGCTGCCCGTTGCCGTCGGCGGCGATGCGGAGCAGCGGCACGGGATAATTCTTGCCAAAAACAATATCGCAAAATCGTTTGGCGTAAAGACCGCGGAGGTCATTTGGCAGGCGAAGCAGAAGTGTCCCTCTCTTGTGGTTCTGCCGCCTCATTTTGATAAGTACATGGAATACAGCCGCCGCGGGCGAGAGATACTTGCGCGCTATGCCGACAGGATAGAGCCCTTCGGCGCGGACGAGGCTTGGATCGACATATCGCCTTATGCGCGTACGGAGGAGGCGGGACGCGAGATCGCCGATGAGATACGCGCAAGCTACAAGAGCGAGCTCGGGCTTACCTGCTCCGTCGGGGTAAGCTTCAACAAGGTGTTTGCAAAGCTGGGGTCGGATCTCAAAAAGCCGGATGCCACGACAGTTATAACCGAGGAGAACTTTCGCTCTCTTGTATGGGGACTGCCTGTGGAGGAGCTTTTGTTCGTGGGGCCCGCTACCAAGAGCAAGCTCAATCTGCGCGGCGTTAAAACGATAGGTCAGCTTGCCCATGCGGACGCGGCGCTCCTGCGGGCATGGCTCGGTATAAACGGCGAGAAGCTGCGCGCCTACGCCAACGGGCTCGACTGCTCGCAGGTGAGGCTATGCGGGCAGTCGACGCCGATAAAGAGCGTGGGCAACAGCACTACCCTCCCCCGGGACGTGACTAACGAGGCGGAAGCATTGGGCGTTTTGCAGGCGATGGCGGAGAGCGTGGCGAGGAGGCTGCGCGACCACCGTCTGCTGGCGACAAGAGTTGTGCTGTTTTTGCGTGACAGCGGGCTCTACTCCTTTGAGCGGCAGACAGCGCTCGACCGCCCAACAAGCCTTGCCATATCGCTGCGGCAAAGGACTGCGGAGCTCCTGCGCGCCAACTGGGATTGGAGCCGCGGTATACGCTCGCTCGGCGTGCGCGCAATAGGGCTTTTGCCCGAGAAGGACTATGTGCAGCTCTCCTTCTTTGAGGACGACGAGGCACAGCAAAAGCGTGAGCGCGTCGAGCGCACGGTCGATATGGTGCGCGCAAAATACGACAAGGCGGTAATAAGCCTCGGCACAGCCGCATTCGCCGGTGAGCTCGGGCGCCTGCCGGACGAGGCTCAAAGGCTGAATTTCGGGCTAAGAGCCTGAAGCAACGCATACAAAGGAGTGAAAGCAAGCCCCTCGTACTATCGTCAGAGGGGCTTCGGACATTCGTGCGAACATTTGATTTTTCTTTTATTTGCTAAGATAGCGCGAAAGCTCATTGCCGCAGGGATCGCAGAGAACAGCGTAATCCCTTTTATTCTCCGCCCAGACCTTCTTCTTCTGCCAGACGAGATCTGCGGACTCGGCATAGCCGCTCTTGCGGCAGGCAACGAGAGATCGGAAAAGCACACGTCTGAACTCCAGTCACACTTGAA